>NZ_JBHUDE010000017.1:0-150128 GCF_042678205.1 Oceanobacillus luteolus | reverse complement strand
AGGAATATCCCAGAGCGTCCAAGTCATTTGACATATCAACAGGTTGATTAACAAGGGAAATAATAGGCGGAAACTAAGTGCCTAAACATAATATACGAGGAGGAAATCAGTTGAATATCTATGTATTGTTAAAAAAGACTTTTGACACAGAGGAGCAAATAACTGTTTCACATGGAGAGATTGTAGATGAAGGCGCGGAGCATATCATCAACCCCTATGACGAATATGCGGTAGAGGAAGCAATTAAGCAACGTGATGCCCATGGTGGTGAAGTGACAGTTGTAACCATCGGGGATGAAGATTCTGAAAAGCAATTAAGAACTGCACTGGCAATGGGGGCCGATAAAGCTGTTTTGATTAATACTGAAGATGATTTAGAACAAGGTGATCAATATACTACGGCAAGAATTTTAACTGCATTTTTAGAAGACAAAGATGTCGATCTAATATTAGCTGGTAATGTAGCAATCGACGAGGCTAGTGGACAAGTGGGACCTCGTTTAGCTGAAGCATTGGAAATTTCTTACGTTACGACAATTACGAGCCTAGAAATTGATGGGGAAATCGTGAACATCGAAAAAGATGTGGAAGGTGATGTTGAAATCATTGAAACAAGCCTGCCATTATTAGTGACTTGCCAACAAGGTTTAAATGAGCCACGGTACCCTTCTCTACCTGGAATTATGAAAGCAAAAAAGAAGCCGTTGGAAGAGATTGAACTAGATGACTTGGATTTAGATGAAGAAGATGTGGAAGCAAAAACAGAGACCATTGAAATCTTTTTACCGGAAGAAAAAGCTGCTGGCCGAGTGCTTGAAGGTGAGCTGGATGAACAAGTGAAGGAGCTTGTCTCCCTATTAAGAAATGAAAAAAGAGTAGTTTAAGGAAGGGGTATGGACATGAGTAAAATATTAGTCATAGCTGAGGGTAAAGATGGAGTTTTACGTAATGTATCTTTTGAGGCTATCGCAGCAGCGAAGCAAATTGATCATGATGCAGAAATCGTTGGCGTCGTGCTAGGAAAAGAACAGCTGGAAGAGCAAGCGGAACAACTCGTTCACTATGGGGCAGACCGAGTAATTGTAGTACAACACGAGGAATTGAAAGCGTACACATCAGAAGGATACGGACAAGCCGTCCTTTCAATTATTAGTGAAGAAGCACCAGACGGAATTGTTATGGGCCATACTTCCATCGGAAAAGATTTGACCCCAAAAATTGCAACTAAATTAGACACTGGGCTAGTATCCGATGTTATCGAAATACAACAAAATGAAGGCCGTACTGAATTCATCCGACCAATTTATTCCGGGAAGGCATTTGAAAGAAAAACTATTACAGACGGAATTACGTTTGTGACGATTCGTCCGAATAACATTGCAGCTCTTGAACCTGATACATCTAGAAACGGTGAAATTACGACGAAAGATATCGATATTAAAAATATCCGAACGATTGTTAAGGAAGTAGTCCGTAAAGCTTCTGAAGGGGTCGATCTTTCTGAAGCAAAAGTCGTTGTTGCCGGTGGACGTGGAGTGAAGAGCGAGGGAGGTTTCAAGGAATTATACGAGCTGGCTGATGTCCTAGGTGCTGCAGTTGGTGCATCACGTGGTGCATGTGACGCAGGTTACTGTGATTATTCCTTGCAGATCGGTCAAACCGGAAAAGTTGTTACTCCGGACCTGTATATCGCCGTAGGTATTTCGGGAGCAATCCAGCATCTCGCAGGAATGTCCCATTCAAAAGTGATTGTTGCGATAAACAAAGACCCGGAATCCAACATCTTTGCGGTTGCGGACTACGGGATTGTAGGCGATTTATTTGAGGTGCTCCCTCTGTTGGTCGAAGAATTCAAGGCATTGAAAAACACAGTGAATGCTTAACTTTTATAAGACGATGAATAACTACTCTTTCAAAAGGTAGTCTCAAGTATGAGATTAAAGGAGTACAAATATGGACACATTTCTTATCATCAATTGGATTGCATTTCTCGTTGTGACCATCTATGCCATCTATTTATTTGCTAGAGTGGTCACAACAAGAATCGCTTACATCAAACTCGGTAAAAAATCCGAGTTTGATGGTGAATTGAAATTACGCTTGAAGCGTGTAGGGAAAATTGTATTTGGACAATCAAAATTGCTCAAGGATAAGAAATCTGGAATTATTCACGTGATGATGTTTTACGGATTTCTTCTCGTACAATTCGGTGCAATCGATATGTTCATCAAAGGACTATCACCTGGGAACCATTTGCCGTTCGGTCCGTTTTATCCGGGATTCGTCTTTTTCCAAGAACTCGTGACGTTGATGATTCTCGTTGCGGTCGTCTGGGCTTTTTACCGACGCTATATGGAAAAGCTCGTCCGTCTGAAACGTGGATTTAAAGCAGGGATTGTTCTCATCTTTATCGGCACCCTGATGCTTTCTGTCCTATTCGGAAATGGGATGCTCATGTTGTGGGAAGAACGCGCAGCTGCATGGACAGAGCCTGTAGCAAGTTTAGTTGCATCTGCCTTCAGTTTCTTGTCGCCACAAGCAGCGATGATTCTATTTTTCATTGCTTGGTGGGTTCACACCGTGACCTTACTTGCATTCTTAGTGTATATCCCACAATCCAAGCATTTCCACTTACTTGCGGCACCCGTCAATGTGTTCTTAAGTAAAAAGGTGCCAGGGAAACTTGAAAAAATCGATTTCGATATCGATGAAGATGAGGAATCAGAAGAAGAGATTGCATTTGGAGTCGGGAAAGTCGAGGACTTCAAACAGTTCCAGATGATCGACTTCTATGCTTGTGTAGAATGCGGTCGCTGTACCGATGTCTGTCCAGCGGCAGGCACAGGAAAAATGCTCTCCCCGATGGATATTATGATCAAGCTCCGTGACCACCTGACGGAAAAAGGTGCTGCAATCACTGGAAAATCACCGTGGGTGCCGAGCTATGCTTTTTCCGGAACAGCCGGAAACGTAGCCAGCGCTGGCGGGGAAGCGGCAGCGACGATTGAGAGTATGAGTTTAGTAGGCGATGTCATTACTGCTGAGGAACTTTCCGGTTGCACAACTTGCCGTAACTGTGAAGATGCATGTCCGGTAAACAACGAACACGTTGGCACGATCATCGATTTACGCCGTTACCTCGTGATGACGGAAGGGAAAATGGATTCCGATATCCAACGTGCAGTGCAAAACATCGAGCGTCAAGGCAATCCTTGGGGCTTATCAAAAAAAGATCGCGTCAAATGGCGCGAAGACGATGAGTCGGTATACATCCCGACAATCAAAGAATTGAAAAAAGAAGGCAAAGATTTCGAGTACCTCTTTTGGGTTAGTTCCATGGGTGCATATGACAGTCGCAGCCAAAAGATCGCATTAGCGTTTGCGAAGCTCATGAATCAAGCAGGTATCGACTTTGCAATCCTAGGTAATACGGAAGCAAACTCAGGAGACACCGCCCGACGTATTGGTAACGAATTCCTTTTCCAAGAAATTGCGGAAAAGAACATCAAGCAATTTGAAAAATATGAGGTTAAGAAGATTGTAACGATCGACCCGCATGCATACAATATTTTCAAAAATGAGTATCCTGACTTCGGTTTTGAAGCAGAAGTGTATCATCACACACAGCTGCTCTATGATCTCATCATGGAAGGCAACCTGCAGCCAAAAGGTCAGATTAATGAATGCTTAACTTACCATGACTCTTGTTACTTAGGAAGGTATAATGGCGTGTATGACCCGCCACGGGAAATCCTAAAATCAATCCCAGGTCTCGAGTTGGTGGAAATGGTCCGCAACAGAGAAAATGGTATGTGTTGCGGAGCTGGCGGCGGTCTGATGTGGACAGAAGAAACTACCGGAAACCGCATCAACGTAGCCCGCACGGAACAAGCATTAGCTGTCAGCCCATCGATGATTTCGACTGGATGTCCGTACTGTTTGACGATGATCAGTGATGGTACGAAAGCGAAAGAAGTGGATGAGGACATCAGCACATTGGATGTCGCGGAAATTCTAGCAATCTCTGTGTTTGCGGAGGAAGAGGCTAAGACGGCTTAAATTAAAAAACCAATGGACATGAAAAACTGTTCATTGGTTTTTTACTATTTAATTACCGACCTAATTTTCAAATACATTTTAACATGTTAGAAACACTAAATGTTCAGATACAAATCATTTAACTTGAGTATATACATGGAGAATTATTCCCCAATTGGTTTACCTCCTAGAAGTTGAGTAGTCTGAGCATTGAACCCATAGTAGTCTATATAAAGCCATGGTATGGTTTTTGCGAAGTAGAGAAATGAACCCAATTGATTAGAGTGATGAAGTCAAAAACCGGAAGACCCACTGCCCTTTGAATATCAGATGCATAAGGAGGCAAGTCACTACATTCAAGTAAAATCGCTCCGATTTCAGGATTTGTATCTACCAACTTTGTAGCAGCATCGATAGCCTCTTTTTTCACCACTTCATTGTCAAAGGTCCCTTTATTCTCTATAATTACCGAGAACTCTGGATAGGCACTCATGTCATAGGTCACACATCTGCTAGAATCGTTTATCCCACAACTATCAAATAGATTGGAAGTCATACCTTTATCATAGGCTGTTAAGATACCTACTTTTTCATTTGACTTTAATCCTGTAAGAATCCAAGGGATTTGTATAACACTTGATAAATATACTGGAATGTTTACAGCTTCTGCTACTTCCTTTTGATAATTGCCAAAAAAGCCACATGCAGATGAAATAGCACGTGCGCCCTCCTCTTCCAGCTCTCTCGCCGCTTTAATCACATGTTCCAGCATTTCAGAATCACCATTTAGAATTTTCATAGTTTCAGTGTTTTGAACTCTTTTCAACCGGACTGGAAAGTTGTATGTGCTTAAATTTGCGACATTCCCAGGTATTACCGGGTACCAACAGTTATCAATATACAATATACCTACAGAATAACCAGATATATATTGTCCCTTTTTTTGTGTTACTACAGAAGCTTCAGAAGATTGATCGATGTATCCATACTGTCTGTTCTGCTTAATCATTTCCAAGTGATTACCTCCTATATATCGATTGATAATTGTAAAACTACCGTAGAGCATAATTAATAACCAAGTAATAACTTTGGTAGAAATAACGAAATCTCAGGAATAAAAGTAGTTATGATCAAAGTTGGGAACCAAGCGAAAATTATCATGAGTAATGTAGGTCCTAACATTTCATTTACTGGCGTCTTTGCTACTCTAGAACCCAAATATAATAAAGGTGCTGTAGGTGGGGTTAGAAGCCCCATACCAATGTTCACAGCAATGATAGAAGCAAAGTGGATTGGATCCACTCCAAGATTTATTACAATAGGTAGCAATATTGGGGTTGCTAAAGATATTGCGCTTACATCGTCCATTATCATTCCTATAAATAATAAAAATACATTAATCATAAGAAGTAATAAAACTTTATTTTCGGTAATTGTTAGTAGCAAGTCAGTTAGCGTTTGAGATAATCCTTCTGTTATAAAAATTCTGCTTAAAATCATTATCCCAAATAGCATTATCATGATTACGCCAGTGGTGCTTGCAGCTTCTATAAGTGTCTCAAAAAAGTTCTTTCTATTTAGTCCCTTATAAATCCAAAAACCGACAGGTATAGCATATATTACCGCTACAGCTGCAGCTTCCGTTGGAGTCATAATCCCTCCATAAATACCTCCTAGTACAAGTAAAGGTAATACGAGACCCGGAGTTGCACTTAGTCCTTTACTCCGGAATTTCTTCGAAAACGACAAGTATTCACCTTCGTTAGCATCAAATTGTTGTTGGTTACCCTTTTTACTTATATATAGAATATTAACTACACTTAAAAAGATAACTAATATAATCCCAGGGATAATTGTTGCAAGAAAACTAGCGAGCACAGATTGATTGGATGCCCAAGCAAATAAGATCATTAAAGCACTTGGGGGAATAAATATACCTAATACAGATGCATTAGCTAATAAAGCTGCGGCAAACCCTTTAGGATAGCCGCTTTTAATTAATCGAGGGAAAAGCGTTGAGCCAATCGCCGTCAATACCGCGGCAGCACTCCCCGACAATGCACCAAATAAAGCGGATGCCAGTACTGCGACAACCCCTAATCCACCTTTAATCTTACCGACAAATATTTCTGTAAAATCTATTATTCTTTCTCCTATTCCTCCTTTGGACATTAAGCCACCAGCAAGTATAAATAACGGTACTGCTAATAAAACGATGTTACTCAATTGACTGTATCCGTATGGTATTAAAAAACTGGGATCGTATCCTAGTGTAAAAATTAAAAAAATTACCGTTACAAAAAAAGCGAAAGGAACTGGTACTCCAATGATTAAAGTAACAAATAGTATAATTAACGCTATTATTATTTCCATGAGCTACCTACTCCCCTTCCTTACTACCAACATGCAAAACAATATGTTTTCCTAGATGGTAAAGTGTATATAGTGAAATTAGTACAAAGGATATAAAAATAGGGAGATGGTATACAAAAATTGGTATACCCCAACCGGTTGTGACACCAGAATTATAGATGCTCCATATTAAAAAGTTTAAAGTCCAGATTGTAAATATTACTGTCGCTACTAAAGAGAGTACCAATGTAATTATTCTTAGCCAGAATTTTATTCTTTTACTTTTAATAATTGCCCCAGCTAGATCTCCTGAAATATGGGAATCTTCATAACTTCCGTAAGCAGCTCCGATAAAGTACAACCAAATAGTTGGGATTAAAATGATTTCTTCTAATCCAAAGAAATCCAATTTTAATACATAACGAAACAGGATGCTCATTATTAGCCCAAATACGATTACCAATCCACTTGTGATTAATATAAATCTTTGAAACTTTATCAAGAATTCCCAAGTAAATCTGACTGATTTCATATATGAAACCTACCTTTGTATAATTACTAAAAACTATATTCAAGTAATTATTTTGTTTTAATATCAATTAAGAGAAAGCTCACTTCAATATAGTTGGAGTGAGCATTTCCCTTTATTATTTACTTACCATTTTCTAAATCTATTATTCTGCCTCATCAAGATATTCAATTAGCTCATTGATTATATCTTCTCCGACACGTTCTGCAAATTGTGGCCACATTTCCGTTCTAGCAAATTCTGCAAATGCTTCAATTTGGCTATCGCTTAACTCTATTACTTCTATACCTTCTTCAATCAATAGTTGACGGTATTTCTCTTCATTATCTTGTGCTGCCAAAAAGCTGCCGTTCATGATTTCTTCCGCTATTTTTTGCATCGTTTCACGATCTTCTTCATTTAATTGTTGAAATACCTCTGTATTAATAAATAATGGTGTAGCGATAAATTGGTCATTTATTTGGTAATAATATTTTATTACGTCTCTAAAACCAGTGTAATTATAGGTCGGTCCACCACCTATCCAACCATCAGCAACTCCTGTTTGTAGAGCAGAGTATAAATCTGCAAAAGGAATAGTAGTGGTTCTGAACCCAAGACCTTTCATCATTTCAACCTGTAAATCTAGCGAAGGTGTTCGAATTAAAATATCTTTCTCCGCTCCAACTTTATCGATATTCTCCACTTCCTTAACCGTACCAAGCCCACCAAACTCTTCACCATAAAAGGCTAATAATGTGATACCTGTTTCTTCGTTAATTTCTTCTATTTTCTTAAAAATATACGATTCTCTACCAAATGCCTTCTCAATATCATCATAGCCTGTTGCAATAAAAGGAAATCCTAAAAGCTCTGCTCTAGAATCCTGTTCTGTTGGATGAGTAATTAAACCCATTTCAATTGTGCCGCGAGCTATCTCCTGGTATACATTAGACCAATCCCCCAATTGATTGGAAGGAAAAATATCGATTTCTACCCTTCCATCAGTCTCTTCATAAACCCTTTCGGCAAATTCATTCATAGTAACTGTTGAGGGATGATCTGCAGCTGACATACCAGCAAGCTTTAAAGTAACGGTACCGTCCTGTGCACCCGCAGAGTTCTTCTCAGAAGACTCCGCTTGATTACAGGCGCTAAAGATTAACATTGAAATAACTAGAACCACTAATAATATTTTTCGGTTCATAAAATCACCTCTCAAAATTTTTAGTTACTAATCATCTTATAACTTTCTGGCAAGCTTAGCCCCTTCATGAGTTGCTGTTTCAACTGTACGTGGAGCAACTGCATCCCCTAATAAATGAATATTTTCTAGTCCACTCTCAACAAGCTCTTTATAAAGGTTATCGTTCACCTGATTTCCTAGCCAAGGGACAAGGACATCAACATTTTCAATAGTTTCTTCTTCATTAGAATAGATATTACGAATAACTAAATCATCTTTATTTATAGACTTTAATTCACTGTTAGGTTTAAAGACTACTCCCGTAGATAATAACCTTTTATATAATGGAGACCTTAAGGTTGGATGGATATCTTCTGCAATAGTAAAAAATGGTGAAATGATTTCAACTTTAACTCCATCTTTAGCAAGTAGTTCAGCGGCACTCATCGCTGTCTGACTTCCTGCCTCTCCTCCAGCCCAATCCCAAATGGCTGCCTTTTTAAATTCAGTTATATTCGACTTTAACATTTGAGATGGCGTAATAATTTCTATGGACGAATTTTCATTTACATAAACTTTTGGTAGCCATTTTTTTGACCCCAATTCCATTGCATCAGCACCAGTCGCTATTATTATTTCGTCAACATCTAAATCCATCAGATCATATTTCGAAACTTCTGTATTTAGGTGTACATTTACTTTGTATTTTTCTAATTGAAGCTGGAACCACTTCAAAGATTTTTTAAACTCTTTCATTGTTGGCGTGTTTGACCAGAGACTTAATTGCCCACCCAGTTTGTCACTTTTCTCAAATAATGTTACTTCGTGACCCCGCATGGCAGAAACCCTCGCTGCCTCCAACCCGGCAGGACCTCCACCAACTATTACAACTTTTTTCTTATTATCAGTGGGTAATATAGACCCTAGTTTATTTGACCGACCTGCTTCTGGATTATAAAGACAGCGTACAGGTTTGCTTTGGAGCACTTGCTTTATACAATAGTTAGATCCTATACATGGTCTTATATCTTCAACTCTATCTTCCTGAATCTTTTTTACAATATACGGATCTGCTATATGTCCTCTAGTCATTGCAACCATATCTGCATATTCATTTGAAACTATTTCTTCCGCTAATGCAGGTTCCGTGATTCGTCCTACTGCAAAAACTGGTATAGATACCTCGTCCTTTATTTCTTTTGCTAAATCAGCAAACAATCCATAAGGCGCCGGAGTAGCCGGCCAATGTTCCCACCTTTGAATGCGATCTAGATTTGTTCCGGAAATAACATTTAAATAATCAACTTTATTGGTCGATTCGAGTCTTCTTGCTATTTCTTTCGCTTCAGAAATATTAATCCCACCATCTACCTTTTCATCAGCAGAAAAACGTATTCCAATTATAAAGTCATCACCAACCTGACTATGAACCGAATCAATTATTTCTAATAAGAAACGCAACCGGTTATTCAGACTTCCTCCATAGTTGTCATTCCTGTGGTTTGCGTATCCCGAAAGGAATGAAGCAATTAACATACCATGTGCTGCTGTAATTTCTACTCCATCAAGCCCTCCCTCTTTCGCCCTTTTGGCAGCGCTTCCAAAAGCTTCCACTACTTCTTGTATCTCTAATGCTGTCATCTCATGAGGTATCACCCTCATTACTTCTGAAGCCACCGGTGAAGCAGCCCAAGCTGGTTCATCTAATATTCCTGTCCAACCGGTAGCACCAAAATGTGACAGTTGTGCTAAAATCCTTCCTCCTTTTTCATGGACTGCTTTTGCCAACTCTTTATAACCTGGTATAATTGAATCGTCATGATTGACTAAACAATTGTATTCGTTCATTCCAGTTGGATGTACGGATTGTGCACCTGTAATTTGTAAGGCTGCCCCACCTGCTGCAATATTTTGATGATATTTGATATACTCCTCTGTAGGTAGTCCATTTTCTGCAAGAACTGGTTGATGTGCAGATACAAAGATCCGATTTTTTAATGAAATAGGACCTACTTGTATAGGTGAAAGAATGTGCTTGAATTGTTTAGATGCAGCTTTAGCCACTTTCATTTTATAACCTCCTAATTATTTTATCTGTTAAGTTAATTTTAAATAAGATTGCTACAAGTCATTGATGGTGCACTTGCTATAAAAGATGCATTCTTACGGCTAAAATTACATTTTATGGTTCTGTTCAATTTTTTACCATTCGTTAGAAAGTTCCCTCCCCACATAGAAATGTTCTTTTAAATTTAAACTTTCCTAGTAAAACTCTTTTAGATTTCGAGTTTAAAATAATATATGCAAATATTATTCGAGGGAAGATTTGCATAATTCAAAATCAATTTAGTACCAGTTATAACTTATAAATCTCCTGATTGCTATAGACAATGTGCTCAAAATATATTATGAATTCGCTAAATCTCTCATGGGTAAGATAGTAAGGTAGCTTAGAATAGAGGACAATAGGCACCAGTGCAATATGCACAATAAAATCAGTTCTGCAACAGACAATTAGTACATCTCCTCATTATATTATTGAGATGGATTATGGACCATTTCGATAGGGATATCGGAATAGCTTATTTAAATTCATATCCTGGGCGTTAAGCGTCACCGTTCTACAAGTTGACGTTCCTTAAAAGCAAACTACTGGGTACTAATCATTGACAACATTAACCGGGTCACCCTTCAGACCCTGTACCACATTATCGACAGCTATTTTGATTATGTTGCTTACAGATTCCGGTGTGTTATAACCGACATGGGGTGAGAGAATGACATTATCCATCTTGAGTAAGGGACTATCCGGATGAATCGGTTCTTGATCAAAAACATCTATACCCGCACCCGCCAGATGACCACGTTCAAGTTGCTGGATCAGTGCCGCTGTGTCCACTAATTCTGCACGCGCAGTATTAATAAGCATGCAACCGGGTTTCATCGCTTCAAGCTCCGGTTTGCCAATAATGCCTTGTGTATTATTCGTATAAGGCAAATGCAAGGAAACAATGTCGGAATCATCTAAGAGCTCTTCCAGTTCGACAAACATGACACCAAGCTCTTTCCCTCGTTCGACGCTTGGATTGAACGTCCAACTGATTACTTCCATTCCCATTGCATTACATAATTCGGCCATCCTCTTACCGATTCCACCAATACCGACTAACCCGATCGTCTTCCCTTTTAATTCCATGTTGCTTGTTGATTGATCCCAGTTCCCTTTCCTAATTTTCCTATCGTTTTCAGGGATGTTCTTCGTGAGTGCCATCATCAAGGCCAATGCGTGCTCGGCCACGGCATTATCACCGTATGCTGGTGTATTGGTCACAATGATTCCTTTTTTGCGTGTGTATTCCAAATCAATGAAATTTCTTACGCCATAACCGGTGAAAGAGATCATTTTCAAATTTTCGCATGCCCGGATCACTTCATTTGAAATCCCCCAACCAAGCAACAAAGCATCTGCATATTGAACTCTACGTATAAATTCCTCATCCGTTTTTGGCCTCTCGTCGTAGATTTCAAACTCGGCAACACTTTCTAGCTTCATAATTAAATCTTCCGTCAGCAAACTTTTCATATTAGAATCCGCATCAGGAAATACGATTCGTAACAATTAAATCACCTTCTATTCTAGTTTTCTCCCGTACTGTTCCACCAAGTTAATAGCGCTTCATATATAGCAAATGGAGCTGATACTAAAATGTGCCAGCCTCCAAGTCTGTTGAAAAAAATAACGGTAGAAATAAAAGCAATGTTTGAATACATAAAATCTTGTACTCTTAGAATTATTTTCTCTCAGTCTTTCATTCTCCACGTTTATATACATATTAGAAGTTTGCGGGTAGATCCTCTTCCTCTTCTTCCTCGACTTGCTCTTTTTGATCCAAGGATTGTTTGTGTTCTTTATATAACTCCTTAACAACCTTTGGAGCAGTCCATAAATTTGTAAATAACAATATGGAAACAGGTACAGCGGTAGCGACAATGAAGGATTGTAAAGCACCAATTCCTCCTTCACCAAATGCCACTAGGATGACTGCCACTAACCCCATCACTATCGCCCAAAAAGCCCGTAACATCTTCTGTGGATTATCATTACCCGTGATTGCAATCGAAATGGATAATGACATCGCATCCGCAGAAGTTATGACAAATATGATGGTGGAAAATAGAAACAAATAGGACAAAATAGTGCCTAAAGGAAGTTGCTGTGAAATCGCGATCATCGCTGCCGGCTCTCCAGCAACACTTAGCGCATCAGAAATCACTCCAGGATTATTCAATTCATAGAATATGCCTGTACCACCGACGACAGTGAACCAGAAGTTCATCAATAATGGCGCTAGTACTGCGATCGTCAGGACCAACTCCCTGATTGTTCTCCCTCTTGAGATGGAGCTCACGAAGACCGCCATCATCGGACCGTATCCTAAAAACCATCCAAAGAAGAAGACTGTCCAACCTCCAAGCCAATCCGGTGCCCCTTGGAAAGTACTCATTGCCGGAATACTTTGCAGATATAAACCGAGCCCGCCGATAAACTCATTAACAATAAATATCCCTGGGCCTAACAGAAATATAAAAACAAACAACACAATCACCAAGAGCACGTTGAAGCGGCTAAGAAGTTGAATACCCCTCGTCACACCTGAAACAACGGATATTGTCGCAACGACTACAAGTCCCACGATGATGAGGGTATGGGTCAAGAAATTGTTCGGAATCCCAAATAGAGCATTAAATGCATATCCGCCTTGGAGTCCAAGAAATCCGATGGGACCGATAGTCCCTGCAGCAACGGCAATAATCGAAAAAGTATCTGTAAAGGCCCCTACTCCGCCTTTATTCATTATTTTGTCGCCAAAAATCGGGTAGAGAAGCGAGCGTGGTTTAAGGGGAGCACCCTTATCGTAGTGAGCATACATTAAGATAATTACACTTAAAGTCCCGTTAATTGCCCATGACAGAAAACCCCAATGCAGAAAACTTTGTGCCAGGGCTGGAGAAACTGCTTCAGCTGTGCCAGATTCTATATCACCAAAAAAAGGCGGTGTACTTAGAAAGTGGTACATCGGTTCAGCTGCAGCCCAAAAAATGCCACCTGCAGCCATTAACGTCGTCCCGATTATCGCTGCCCATCTAAAGTAACCCATGTCGGGTTTTGCTTGTTTACCTAATCTGATAT
This sequence comes from Oceanobacillus luteolus, assembly GCF_042678205.1. NCBI lineage: Bacteria > Bacillati > Bacillota > Bacilli > Caryophanales > Bacillaceae > Oceanobacillus > Oceanobacillus luteolus. Next base: position 136,853 of record NZ_JBHUDE010000017.1, on the reverse strand, counting down.
CCCCATATTTCGAGAATGCTATAATAATGGCTAAGATGAACGTCGCCAATAAAAGAATCTGCCAAAATGAACCGAAGTATTTCACAGAAAAAGCAAATGAATCGTTAACAAAGTTCCCCACTAAATCTCTATTTATCACATATGCGATGATAAACAATACAAAAAATCCGCCACTTAACGCAAATACTGTCCAGTCAAGACTAGGTTTACCACTATCGTTTTTTTTCAAGAGAAGTCCCCCTAAGGAATTATTCTACAACCTACACAACTCAACATTTTCATCTCTTCAATCGGAATCTCTACTGGTGTTGTCATCTTTTATAATGCGTGATCGGCTTTGTATGAATATATTTCCATCCCCCTTTTCTTGAGTTCCTCAAAGAAAGGTTTCGTTTCGATGCATTTTTCAGGAGGGAATACCCCTTTATTCTTCACTTCACCACGTGCAAGCATTTGTGCGACGATGGAAGGTGGCAGGCTTGTCTTCAACGCGCCAGCTGGAATATTCCATTTCTTTTGAGTGCCTACATAAACTTCAACTACAACTTTTTCATCACTGCCATCTTTCGTTCCAGCCACATCGACTCGAGTAACGCTATATTGCTCCTTATCAACTTTTGGCTGTTCCAATCGATTTACAACAGACAATAAAGCTTTTCTCGGTGCTACTTGAACCCCACCCATATCGATCGGTTCCGTACTACCGAAGCCAAGCTCCACCAGAAACTTGACTTTTTCGTGGAATTCTTCTGGTAAAGCGATACTGAATGTCGTATTTTTACACCCGAGTTCTTTAAACGATTCATATAGCGTAACCGGTTCTGGATGTATCGTATAAACTGGATGGGTCACACCGATAGGGTCCTTGAACTCGACCTTTCTCGATGAAATCGGGTCTATTTCCGTCACAACGCCATCCTTTACGACAACAGGATTCAACGTATATTCATCAATTATCGTATCCAACATGTAAGGCGGAACCAATGGAGATGTATAATTCGTAAAGTCCCTCATTCCGATGATAATATCGATGTCAGAAACGGTATCGAGTTGTTCCACCCCAGCAAGTGCCATCATATTGGAAATTCCAGGCCCACTACCCATCCCCAACACAGCTGTTTTGCCCTTAGATTTAAATTCAGCATGCAATTCTAACTGCTGCTTCGTTTCTTCCGGCCATGCACCAAGGTCTACATAATGGACACCCGCTACCGCAGCCGCCTTTGTAACATTCGGACAAAATACAGCAGGTCCGCTATTGATGACCACGTCGAAGTCTTTTATTATTTCTACTGTACTGTCTTCATCCAACACATTAACCTTTTCCGCGGTTAATCGAGGGTCACCTATTTCTTTGATTCTCTCTTCTGCTTTACCCACAAGAATATCAGCGACCATCACCTCGTTTATTTGGTCATTTTCCAGTAGATCATAAATCGTTCCCAAGGCTTGTACTCCTGCCCCTCCAATAATGATTACTCTCATTCCATTTTCCTCCCTTTAATGTGCTTTTACTTTTCCATTTGTCTTTTAAATCAATTTGATTACCGATAATTTCCTATTATCTGACTTATTAACCCGCATTGAGCTTCAATTTACAAGCTTTTCGTCTTCCAACAAATTTTTCAAGTCCAGGCGAATCGTGTCCATATGGGCTTTCACAATCTCTATGCCCTTGACTGTATCCCTTGTCGTTATCGCTTCAATGATTCCAAAGTGATGTTGTTGAGCAATATCAATACTGAAAGGATATAGTCTTGTCAAACTAAACAGTATTCGATCTGAAAGGTCGTGAACGGAATTCAATAAAACATAAAACACATCATTTTGAGTTGCTTTTGCCAGTTCAATATGAAAATTTGCATCCTCTTCCACAAATTCACTGATGCTGTTTCGTTTTTCCTCCATATTTTTATAGCACTGTTTCAACACATAAATATTTTTCTCAGTTGCCTTTTCAATAGCCTTTTGAACAATGATCAACTCCAATTCCTCACGTACCTCTATAATATCTTCAAGACCTGATTCAGAAATATTTAAAACCCTTTCCAAAGAATCGGTAATATGAGTGGGATTGGGTTTAGTTACAAATGCCCCCTTGCCAACCAGGACTTTTACATATCCTTTTTCCTTTAATATTTTTATTGCCTCTCTCACCACATTTCGGCTGACCTCATACTCTATTGACAATTCTCTTTCCGAAGGCAATTTCTCATTAAGTTTGATTTCGCCTTTAACTATTTTTTCCTCGATGCTTAATACGACCTTTTGATATAAAGAGTCTCTCAATCAATCACCTCCTCATTTAAGCTGCAATAGATGATAGGCAGGGTCATTGACCAAAACATAAGTTCAACTATCGCCTAGAGAGAATGTATTTTCTCTTAATTACTACACCATCCAATCACTTGGAAAGCGTTTACATTTTTGTTTCTATGTTAGGTTTATTAAATCTTATCCTACCGGTAGAACAGGTTTTCAATAATATAACACGATAGAAAGCAAAACACAATATGGAATATTTATTTTTTTGTTTATTTAAAGTTTATTGCGAATATTAGAGTGTCAATTAAGGTAATCGCTTAGCAGTGTAATTCTCCTAGTTCCTAACTATTAACACATAGATAACTAGATTAATGTTAGAATCCTCTTGAACACAAATAACTTACTTTTAGATGTTACATGTAATCAATTCGTAATTCCATCTCTTTTTTTCCTACTCTAAATCACGTTATGCAACTTGCACTAACAATTAAAATTTGTTTGTTCCTCTATTAACACTACTCTTCAACTTAACCCGTTTAATTTTTCAGAAAACAAATTTAAAGTTAGATGAAAATTTGTTTACTATGCACATTGCGGTATTCCTGTTTATTATATAAAGTAAAATTAGTTATCTTAATAATCCAAATTATATAATGAGCTATTCATGTAATGAATTAAAATACGGCAGTACTGAAAGCGCTTTATAAACGTAACTTACTTTTTCTAATGAATTGAACAAAATACTTTCATGGGGGTTATATCAATGAATAACACGGTAAAAGTCCATAACAAGGTTGGCCTGGAAAAACTATTCAGCCCACTGAAAATAGGAAAAAAAGAAGTGAAGAATAGAATTGTATCTACCGCCCATGCTGTAGGATTTGACGACGGTATTTTAAATGAACGACATGTCCGCTATCATGAACGTAAAGCGGAAGGTGGAACTGGGTTAATCATGACTTTTGGTTCTGCCAGCGTTTATAAGGAGTCATCGGCTTCCTATGGTTCTGTTAGTCTTTGGAACCCTTTAAATGAACCTTACTTAAGAGACCTTGCGGATCGAGTGCATGCACACGGAGCGTTGATCATGTCACAAGCTACTCATATGGGACGGCGTGGTACATCAGTTGCAGACGGACGTCCGGTTCATGCCCCTTCCGCCGTTCCAGAAGGAGTTCATCGTGAGATACCACATGTCATGCGTACGGAAGAAATACCACCGATCATTGAAGCTTTTGCCGATTCAGCGGCACGGCTGGAAAGGTGCGGATGGGACGGGATGGAAATCACATCCTTTGGCGGACATCTCATTGAGCAATTTTGGAGTCCGTTGATCAATAATCGGACAGACCGCTATGGCGGGGACTTTGAAGGTCGGATGCGGTTTTCCATTGAAGTGGTTGAAGCTGTGAGAGCTGCTGTTTCTAGTGACTTTATCATTAGTTTCAGAATGGCAGGATACCTTCACACAGAAGAAGTGGGTCTCGATGAGGACGACATGCTGAAGATTGCTAAAAGGTTGGACGAGCTTGGTTGTATCGATGTGTTTAATATCAGTGGCGGTACAGGAGCAACTTACAAGTCTCAAGCCGCTTTCGTACCAGGAGATACGTTCGACCGCGGGACATTCAATCACATATCAAAAAGGATGAAAGAAGAACTTTCCGTTCCTGTTCTCGTAGCAGGCCGTATTTTGGACCCTACGCAAGCTGAAGAGGCTTTAGTGAATGATGAATGTGATCTTGTAGGAATGACAAGGGCGATTATCGCCGACCCGGATTTGCCGAACCTTGCCCAAAAGGGGGAGATTTCCAGAATCAGACCTTGCATAGCATGTAATGAGTGTATCGGCCGACTTTACAATGGAATGTCCATGAACTGCGCAGTTAATCCTGCAATTCTAGATGATTCCCTGGATGATTTCCGTGCGATTAAAGATAAGCGCAGAGTAGTCGTTGTAGGTGGTGGACCGGCAGGAATGGAGGCGGCGCGGGTTGCTGCCACACGTGGACATGATGTCATTCTTTTAGAACGTACAGAAACGCTTGGAGGAAAGGTCTCATCCGCTTCCATTGCGAGAGAACGTCCTCACTACGGCAGGCATAATGAGTGGCTGAAAATGGAACTCGAACGACTCGATGTGGAAATACACACAAACACAGAAGGAACATTTGATAGTATCATGGAATATCAACCTGATTCAGTTGTACTTGCTATCGGTTCAACTTCTATCTTGCCTAATGGAGTAAATACTGGGGATGAGCGTTTTGTGACGGACGCCGATCTACTAAATAAAAAAGTGAATTTAGATTCCAATAGTAAAGTACTCGTTTATGATCGGGAAGGCAAATACAGAGGTGGCAGCATAGCTAATTTCGCAGTAGAAGAAGGAGCTATCGACGTTGAACTCGCTTCACCTTTATGGTCCGTCTGTCATGATCTCGATGAAATGCAGAAGGCTGAAATGTACCGGTTTTTCGCCAAAAATAATGTGAAGCTTTCGCCTAATACGGAGCTTTCCGTTCAAGATGAGAACCAGCTTTTCCTAAGAGATATTTGGTCCGGTCACAAACGAGCTGTAGAAGAAGATAAGATCATTGTTTTGGTTGGGTTTGAAACTGGAGAAAACAGCCTTTACGAAGAACTGAAATCCAATGCTCCGGATATGGATGTCGATCTTGTCGGGGATGCGCTTTCGCCTAGACGGCTAAGTGTTGCTGTGTCGGAGGGGGTTCGTGTGGGGAATAGGTTGTAGAGAATCAATTTATTTCTGTATAGTCATTTAGCGATCTGCTTCATGTATTCTGTAATCGACACAAACGACTTATTACGTGAAAAAGCCAATGAACGGAAAACTGTTCATTGGCTTTTTCTATTTCTACTATTATATAGTGCATAGTATTTTTCTACCCATTCATCTAATCTGGCATTCTTAGTACAGACACTATGACTGTTTCTATGTTCTCTACTGTTTATACCGACTACTGTTAACTACCATCCTTAAACCTTGAACCTTATCGAAACCATCTTCTCTTCCAAATAATCATTCAGTCCATGATGACCGCCTTCTCTTCCCATTCCACTCTCTTTCACACCGCCAAATGGAGCCTGCACGGTAAATGGTAATGGATCGTTTACTCCAATCATTCCATACTCTATTCCCTCTGTAATACGAATGATTCGTGACATATCATTAGTGTAGACATACGAGGCCAGCCCATATTGTTCATGATTCACTTTTTCCAAAATAGCTTCCTCGGTTTCAAAAGAAATTATTGGAGCAACCGGACCGAATGTTTCATCGCTATATATCAGCATGTCTTCGGAGACTTCACCAAGTACTGTAGGCATGAAAAAGTTACCATTGTCATACTCGCCACCAGTCAACCGCTCCCCACCGACGAGAACTTTAGCGCCTTTCTCTTTTGCGTCCTTCACTTGCGCCAACACTTTCGCTAATGCTTGTTCATCTACTAGAGGACCAACATTAGTATCTTGATTAAAGCCATTTCCAGTTTTTAATTTGGAAACTCTTTCTGCCAGTTTCTGAGAAAAGGTTTCTAGAATTGATGATTGGACATATATACGGTTTGTAGATGTACACATTTGTCCAGAGCATCGGAATTTTGTTCGTAGCAAGCCATCTATAGCATCATCTAGGTCAGCATCATCAAAAACAATGAACGGAGCATGTCCACCAAGTTCCATGGAAACTCTTTTAACTGTTTTAGCTGAACCCTCTATTAGGCGCTTTCCAACGGATGTAGAGCCTGTAAAGGTGATTTTCCGGACCTCAGGGCTATTCATGAATGTTTCCGAGACTGTAGAAGCTTTTGCTATTACTAGATTCAATACACCTGCCGGTACACCAACTTCATCGAATATCTTAAATAATTCTACGGCACATTGCGGTGTCTGTGATGCAGGCTTTACTACCACAGTACATCCCACTGCTAGTGCCGGTCCGAGTTTTCTTGCTAGCATGGAGATTGGAAAATTCCATGGTGTGATCGCCCCAACTACCCCAATAGGTTGCTTCATAACCATAATCCGTTTATCCGCACTGCTAGAGGGGATTGTTTCCCCATAAACCCGTTTTGCTTCTTCACTATACCACCGGAAATAATCAATGGATTGCTGAACCTCCCCCATAGAATCTCCAATTGGTTTTCCCATTTCTCTTGTGATCATAGAAGCTAACAATTCCTTCTTGTCTGTCATTTTGTCTGCTATCGCCAGTAAAATATTGGAGCGCTCTTGCGCAACTAATTTTGACCATGCTGGAAAGCTTGCTTTGGCAGCATCAATCGCTTGTTGCACATGAGAGGCATCTCCAAGAGGTACCTCAGATACAATTTCATTAGTTGCTGGACTCTTTACTACTAGTGTATGCTCTGTCTGAATCCATTTTCCATTAATATACACTTCTTCACTCTCCCTAAAATTCTTTTATTTAAGTGTTGTTTCAACCGCACTAACCGCATCATCAAAAATAGAAATAATATCTTTTATTTCTTCCTTAGTAATTGATAAAGGAGGTGCGATTGCAATAATATCTGTACCTTCATACGTTACAGACCTAACAATCAGGTTTCTTTTCAAGCATTCCTGTACAACCTTGCCTGCTACTCCCTGTGTTGCATCGAACCTCGTATTCTTATCCCTATCTGCCAGCAACTCAAACGCGCCCAACAAGCCCACATTTCGTACTCTTCCTACAGACCAATGTTTTTCCTCTAAATACTTTAACCCTTTTTCCAGTTCTTGCCCCATTTCGGCTGCGTTTTCAATCAGCCTTTCTTCTTCAATCAACTCTATATTTTTGAGAGCTACTGCACATCCGACTGGATGACCACTATAAGTAAAACCGTGGAAAAGTGTCCCCTTAGAATACTTAATAAGTTCTCTATGAATTTCATCATTAATCATAACTGCACCTAATGGTACATATCCACTTGAAATTCCTTTCGCAATGGTCATCACGTCAGGAACAACATCCCAATGTTCTAGACCAAACATCTTACCTGTACGTCCAAATCCTGTAATAACCTCATCAGCAATAAATAGCACGCCATATTCGTCACATATATTACGGATTTCCTCGAAATATTTTTCCGGAGGGACAATAATGCCACCAGCCCCTTGAATAGGTTCCGCCATAAAAGCAGCAATGGTCTCCGGCCCTTCGGATTCAATCATCTTACGAACTTCTTGGGCAGCTTTCATTAGATCTTCCTCCGTGAATTCTCCTTCTACGATATAAGGAGTCGGTGCATAAAGGAAGTCCGGTGCCAAGGATGTCGTCATCGCATGAAACTCGGGTATACCCGTGGCGCTCGTAGAACCCATTGATACACCATGGTAGCCTCGTTTACGGGTGATGACTTTCTTTCTTTCCGGAAAGCCTTTCACCTTCCAGTAGTGACGGACAAGCTTAATAGCTGAATCATTCGCTTCCGAACCCCCGGACGTAAAGAAACTGACATTTAAATTACCAGGTGCTAGGTCAGCCAATTTTTTTGCAAGACGAATAGCTGGTTCATGCGAAAAGCCGGAAAAAGTGGAGCTGAATGCTAATTTGTTCATTTGTTCGGCTGCAACTTCAGCCAGTTCTTTTCTTCCATGGCCGATATTTACGTTCCACAAGGAAGACATGCCATCAATATACATATCCCCTTCCATATCCTTCAGATATATTCCGTTACCTTCCGTGAATACTAATGGTGCTCCAGTTTTCTGTTGAGCCTGAATTGAAGATGTTGGATGTAAGAAATGTTTTTTATCTAATTCTATCAATTCGGCTTTATTACTTAATGTTTGTTCCATTTTAATCTCTCCATTCAATAATAATTTGTATTTCAATTTCTTTGTCATTAAGCTATTTGATTGTCTATCCATATAAATAATTCAAAATCTATTACTCGAAGTCCCCATTTATAAATTTATTCTTGAATAATATCCTCATCATATAATTTTTATCGTTATCCATTGTTGGTCGGCTCTTAAACGCTCGATCAACCACCTCCTAACACTGGTAGGACCGGTAATACCGGTAATACCATCCAGGAAACATTCTTATTCTAATGATTCAATAAGAATGCCATATAATCTTAAAGTCAAAATAATAATTAACACAAAAATATCTAATCTGATATAGGTATGATAACCACTAATTCAATATAGATTTATAGTGAATTAGTTTGGTATGTTCTTATCTTGCTTAATTTTAAATCACTCCTCTACCTTTTAATATTTCGATTTCATCTCGTAATACTTGCATATGTGCGTTCATTATATCTAGAGCAAGAGCTTCATTCCTTTCCTCAATTGCTAAGACTAATTTCAAATGATGTTCCTGTGCTTGTTCTACACTCTCAGGGATTAATTTAGTAAACTCAAAAAACACATGTTGGGTCATTTCAATAAATGTCTGTAGTAATACAACATAGAGCGGGTTCTTTGAAGACTCAGCCAAACTGAGATGGAAACGTTCATCTAACTTAACAAATCGAGTGATATTCATTTTATTTTCATCCATACTTTCATAGATTTCATTCAATTTTCTTATATCGTCTGGTGATGCCCTCTTGATCACGTTCTTTATAATAGAAAGCTCTAATCCTTCCCGTACTTCAAGGATATTTTCAAGCGTTGTATTATAATTGCTCATTACTCTTTTGATTGTTTCCGTTATCATGGTTGGATCGGGTTTTGTGATGTAGGAACCTTTACCTGCATATACCGTAACCAGTCCTTCGTCACGTAATACACTAATCGCTTCACGGATAACATTTCTGCTGACATTATATTCAATAGAAAGCTCTCTTTCAGAAGGTAATTTTTCACCTTCCTCTAAAACACCTTCGTTAATTTTATCTTTGATACTAGCTACTACTTCAATATATAAAGGATTCATTCGAACCTCCTGTTAATGCATCGCTTTATTTGTTTAATAACCCCTCTTTACAATGTTATCAAAACTAATCCGATATTTTAATTCCTTACCCTCTTTAAAGAGATTTAAATTCTCAGAAAACACATCGATACAGCGATCATTGTATTTGTCCGTTAATGATGCAATATGAGGAGAAATAAATACATTGTTCAAATCCCATAAAGGACTGGTTGCCGGTAAAGGTTCCTCATCGAAAACATCAAGAGCAGCACCTTTGATTCTTCGTTTTAACAGATTATCTATCAAGGCATCCGTGTCAATTAATGATCCTCTGCCCACATTTATAATAAAGCAATTGTTTTTCATACTTTTGAATTCTTCTTCTCCTATACAGTGGTATGTATCTTTTGTTGCAGGCAGGATCAACACAACGAAATCACTTTTACCTAACACGATGTGCTTATCTTCCATCTTATAGGTTTCATCAAAGTGCTCTATGGATTTCCCAGAAGTGTTGACCCCGATCACTTGCATACTCAAAGCCTTTAGTTTTTTTGCGATATCGCGTCCAACTGATCCCGTCCCAAATACAGCAACTGTTTTTCCATGCGCTTCTTCGATTCTCGGTTCTCGTTCATCCCAATATTTAGCATGTTTACTTGCCAAAAATCGCGGAATATCACGAACCGAGTATAGAATCATACTGAGAACATATTCACCAATTGGTATACCATGAATATCTTTCGTATGAGTAAGCGTTATGTCTCGTTTTAAGATGTCATCGATAGGCAGATGCTCTATCCCTGTTTGAAAAATATGGATCCACTTTAAATTTTCCATTCGGTCTAACATCTCATTTTGAATATCATATCCAAACGTAATAAATATCTCTGCCTTGTCGTAAGGGACAGTATGCGTATTAGAGTGTATGTCTTCAGTGAAATAAATCTTATCATTTAACGATTTCAGCTTTTTCATTTGTTCATCTGTTAGTTGAGGTATCGAGCAAATAATCAACATCCACACTCCTTTTTAACTATTGTAATTCTATAAAATGAGGAGATACTCGATATATCCCTCTTCAAACAACTATGGTCATTCCTCAGCCGGAAACCATCCTGTAATGGATGGTTCGGCTGACAATAAAAGGTTCCGTTTGTGTCTGTCTGTTAATTTGATATCCTTAGTTATTCAACAAATTTATTTCGAACTTTCCAAACTTGCAACTTCCTTTTCCTCTTGTACTCTGCGTCTCTTATTTAACGCGATTAATGTAATCATTTCGTAAATCGTGTTTGAGGCTGCGATTGCGGTAAGTTGCCCACTGTCATAAGCTGGGAGGACTTCGACCAAATCAAAGCCTACAAAATTAATATCTTTCAACTTCTGGATGAATTCTATTCCTTGTACCGTTGTTGCGCCGCCTACTTCAGGCGTGCCAGTTCCTGGAGCGTAAACAGGATCATAGAAATCAATATCAAAAGATAGAAATGCTTTGTGATTGCCGACCCTCTCATAAATCTGCCTTACCACTTCATCCGTACCTAATTCCCGAACCTCTCTCATTGTTATAATTTTAAATCCTAATTCCCTTGCATCATCCAAATCATTTGGTGTCACCATAGATCCTCTCATCCCAATGAACACTGAGTTCTCAGGTGAAATCAAGCCTTCTTCCAAGGCTCTCTTGAATGGTGTTCCATGGGTATACTGCTCACCGTAAAGAGCCTCCGAAGTGTCTGTATGAGAATCAAATAATATTAAAGATAAAGGTCCATGTTTTTTAGCTGCTGCACGTAAACTGCCCAATGTAATGGAATGATCGCCCCCTAATATGACTGGAGTAATATCGGCATTGAAAAGAGGTTCCAAACCTAATTCAATATTTTCATAGGTTCTATGGATGTTGCCCGGTATAACATCAATATCCCCATAATCTATTCCAGAACAGTATTCATAGATATCGATATCCTGCACACCATTATATGGTCTAAGTAAAGAAGAAAAGTCTCTAATATGGCTCGGCCCTAGTCTGGCACCTGTTCTAAACGATTGGCCGGTGTCAAACGGCACCCCTACTATCGCAAAGTCGGCTTCTACTGTTTCGTTGACATAAGGGAGTCTCATGAACGTTCTAATTCCACAAAAGCGTGGTGATTCCAAAGAACTTTTTGGCTTATACATGTTATATCCTCCTAAGGTTTATAATATGAAATCTACTCTACAAATTTATTTAGCCAGATTCGGCAATAATAGAGATAGACTTGGTACATAAGATATGATAAAGAGACAAATGATTAATGTAATAATCAATGGCACTGCCGCAATAGAAACCTTTTCGATGGATACCTTTCCAACTGCAGCAGCTATAAATAAATTAGCCCCGATTGGCGGCGTAACAAATCCTATAGCTAAATTAACGACCAATATCACTCCAAAATGAACGGGATCAATCCCGAATTGAACGGCAATTGGAAGTAAAATAGGTGTTAGGACGACTAAGGCAGCGATTGTATCTACCACCGCTCCTACGAAAAGCAGAAAAATATTGATCAATAATAATATAATAATAGGGTTATCTGATATTAATAAAATTGTCTCCGCGATGGTATGTGGTACCCTTTCAATCGTCAAAAGGTATGCGAAAGCAATTGAGACCCCTATCATATACATGGTAACTCCGGTTATTGAGATTGTTTCTAGTAAGCTTTCTTTAATACCCTGCCACTTCAATTCTTTATGAGCAAACACTCCAACCAGGAATGCGTAAACAACTGCTACAGCTGCTGCTTCGGTTGCTGTAAAAAAGCCACCGTATATTCCACCTAAAATCAATATAGGAGCAAATAGAGCCCACTTCGCATCTAAGACAGCTTTTAAAAAAGACTTCCAAGATACAGCCTCATAGTCTGATTCTTCAACGATATCTTTATTTTTTTTGAGAACGAAATAAGACGCAATCATTAAAGCAATTCCTATAAGGATACCAGGTATGATCCCCGCCAAAAATAAAGAACCAATTGAAACCCCGCCCATAACACCAAATAATACAAACGGAATACTTGGAGGAATGACAATCCCGATTGCTCCGGCGGATGCTGTAATAGCAGCAGCAAAACCTTCCCCATATTTTTTTGCACGCATTTCAGGAATAATTGCTGATCCAATTGCTGCTACAGTGGCATTTCCTGATCCTGATATAGCCGAGAAGAACATACAAGCCACTACTGTTATATAAGCTAGGGCACCACTTAACCAGCCCACAAGCTGCCCAGCAAGGTGGAGCAACTTCTTCGATACTCCACCTTTTCCCATTAGGATGCCAGCGAGCATGAAGAATGGGATGGCCATTAATGGATAAGAATCGAGCCCTGAAAACGATTGCAAAATGAACGTAGAAAAGTTCACATCAGATACAGTCATCATTGTTAGAACTGTAGAAAGACCAATCGCAATACCTATAGGTACACTCATTAATAGAAATATAAATAAACTTCCGAATAACACAATCGTTGTCATATTCCACCTCTTTTATTGCCTCTAAAGAGAAAGTATACTTGTTGAATTAGTCTGATCGTCATCAAAAGTCCTCCTACAGGTATCGCTAAATATGCAATCCACATTGGCATGCCGATGGAAGGGCTTGTTTGACCTGATGATTGTATACCGAGAATGACATTTGTGCCTTCTATCGCCAGGAATATTGCAAAGAGGAACCATAAGATTAAAACAACTAATTCAATATATTTTTGTACGGTTGGCGAAAATCTATCTTTTAAAAATTCTATTCTAAGGTGTTCCTGTCTCCTGATCGAATAACTTACACTAATCCACGCAACCCAAATTAATATATACCGGGCAATCTCTTCACTCCAAGCAAATGAATAATTAAGAAAGTATCGAGACAGAACTTGTACAAAAACGATTAGGACGAGGATGATTAAACTGATGATTAAAACCCATTCCTCTAGTTTTTTATCTAAAAAACTTTTTATGTCCATAGTACCCCTCAATCCTATTTAATCTTTATTTAGAACCTTGAGCTAAATCTATTAAATCTTTTCCAATAACGTCTTCGTATTTATCGTAAATCGGCTGTAATCGTTCTCTAAATACACTTTTCTCTTCTTCAGTAACTTCATTAACTTGCATACCTAATTCTTTTAACTTCTCCAAACTTTCTAGTTCCTCTTCATGAACTAGACTACGAGTAAATTCAACATAGTTATGTGCAGCCTCTGTTACAATCGTTTTCAAATCATCCGGCAAACTGTCCATGTACTCTTTATTGGCGAAAATTACATCACCCGAATAGATGTGGGATGTAAGAGATAAATAATCCTGGACTTCGTAAAATTGTGTACTGAGAGTTAATCCAATTGTAGACTCTAACGCATCAAATGTCCCTTGTTGAAGCGCTGAGTATACTTCACCGAATCCTAATGGGGATGCATTTGCTCCCAACTCATTAAACATATCTTGAAATAGTTGATTTTCTAACACACGGATTTTTATTCCTTCTAAATCTTCTGGTTTTGTAATTGGCTGTCTGTTATTCAATATATGTCTGAAGCCCAATTCACCGATTCCGAAACCAACCATATCAATTTCAGTCAGTTCATCCATTAATCGATCTTTAAGTTCACCATCAAGGGCAGCATGAGCCTCTTCTCTTGAATTGAAAAGAAACGGTAAATCTAATATCATAAAGGACTCTGCAAACCCTGCCATTGCTGGTGTGGCTACCGAAGCTATTGGAATATCCCCCATTTGAACAGCTTCAACCATGGCTCTTTCAGAACTGTACAACTGACCGTTGGAGAATATATCCACCTTCATTCGTCCCTCGGATTTTTCCTCAACTTCTTCTTTGAAGTTTACCCAAGCCTTATGTGTGGGATCTTCTTCCGATGTAACATGAGGAACTTGAAGGGTGTACGTATCTTCGCCACTAGCTGAACCTTCTGAACCACATGCTGCCATAAAAGCAAGCATCAAGATCATTAAGCTTATCACAATAAATTTACCACTTTTCATTTTTTCGCCCCCATTTATATTTTTTTAACCAGTCTAAATTTAAGTAGCTTATCGTCAAATCTGATTAGACTTTCAATATCCGAAAACATGAACATGAAAGACTTACAGTACCGAAAAGACAATTAAGTAATCGCTTACAATCTTTTGCAGAGAGGTGTATAAAGCTGATAGAATGATGATTAAAACTAATTTGTTACCAAATGATACCTGCGTAATATTCCACTTATTGGTTCCTAGTTTTATTTTGCGTAATCACTTTTTTGCAGCTCCTTTCAAACTAAACTGGTCCAACTGGTTGTACCAATATAGTAACAGAATTATTTTAATCTTTCAATATAAAAATAATATTTTCATTAAATATATATTTATGATTAATAACAATTGACAAATATCTAAGATATACCATTAAATTCATTAGTAATAACTTCTTCTTAATAAGAAACATTTACAAGCAAAAATGTACAGCAAAAATCGGACAAAATGTTCTTAAGAGCATTCTGTCCGATTTTTTCATACCATATTTCTTATAAGAAACTAATTACCTCTACTTTTAAAGCTTTTCGGATGTAAATTTATTGACGTGTCAGCTTACTCCACATCAATCTGTGCACGCTGCAACTTCCCACTAAAGTCCACATATACAGCTTTCCATTCCGTATACACATCAAGAGCCTGCACACCGGAATCTCTGTGTCCGTTACCAGTGCCTTTTGATCCTCCAAACGGTAAATGAATCTCTGCACCTGTAGTACCTGCGTTGATATAGACAATTCCTGTATCCAAATCACGTTGCGCTTTGAATACACGATTCACATCATTTGTGAAGATGGAGCTTGATAAGCCATAGGATACGCTATTGTTCACTTCTATCGCTTCTTCAAAACTCTTCACAGGAATCAGTGAAACGACAGGGCCAAAGATCTCCTCTTGAGCAATCCGCATATCTGAAGTGGCATCAGTAAATAGGGTCGGCGCAAAATAGTTTCCATCTTTTAATTCGTCTTCGCTCAGGACATATCCACCTGCAAGCAATTTAGCCCCTTCGTTTTTACCGATTTCAATGTAGCTGCTGATTTTTTCAATACTGGATTTGTTGATGATCGGTCCAACCTTGATTGTTTCATCCAGTCCATTCCCGATAGACAAGCTCTCCATTGCAGCAAGAAGTTTTTGCTCCAGTTTTTCTTTCACCGACTCATGAACAATCACACGGCTGCATGCAGTACATCTTTGCCCGCTCGTTCCGAATGCACTCCAGACAATTCCTTCGACCGCTAAATCAAGGTCGGCATCTTCCATTACAATCACCGCGTTTTTACCGCCCATTTCCAAGGATACTTTTTTCAGCTGTCTTCCACATTCAGCTGCGATGTTTCTACCAGTTTCATTGGACCCGGTGAATGAAATGACACGGATATCTTCGTGTTGCACCATGGAATCCCCTACTTCTTGGCCAGACCCGAACACCACATTTAGGACACCCTTTGGAAGACCCGCTTCTTCAAAGATTTTCGCGAGTTCATACGCCATGATAGGGGTTTCCGTTGCTGGTTTCCAGACGACGGCATTTCCTGCGACAACCGCCGGGAATGACTTCCAAGTGGCAATCGCAATCGGGAAATTCCAAGGTGTAATTAGTCCGACGACACCAACCGGAACACGCTGACTCATCGCGAACTTGTCTTTCAGTTCAGCTGGAGTCGTTTGCCCAAATAGACGGCGGCCTTCCCCTGCCATATAGAACGCCATATCAATTCCTTCTTGCACTTCACCACGTGCTTCTTCGATGACCTTACCGTTTTCCATCGTCAATAATTGGGATAGGCGCTCTTTATTTTCTTTCAATAAATAGCCGACACGATACAGCACTTCGGCACGTTGAGGCGCTGGAACTAAAGCCCATTCTTTTTGCGCTGCTTTCGCTACTTGGACTGCCTGATCGACGGTTTCAGATGTTGATAATGGTACCTGAACAATTTCTTCCCCCGTTGCCGGATTGATCACCGCAGTTGTTTTTTCTGCTTGAACCCACTCTCCACCGATAAAGTTAGCTAATTTTTGTGTATCCAGTACTGTTGCCATTTAAATCTCTCCCTTTAATATATTTCTTTTTGTTATAAAACAATAATGCAGATTATTTTGCACTAAGCTTTCCTAATCGCTTCAATCTCTGAATGACTTCATCCAAACGAGATTCAGTTACGGATAATGACATACGCACATATCCTTCCCCATTGGAACCGAATGCTGTTCCGGGAGTTACGATGATGCCCGCTTCTTCCAGGAGTAAGTTGCTGTAAGACGAAGATGTGAAGCCTTCAGGCACTTGCGCCCAGATAAAAATGGTCCCCCTCGGCTTTTCACATTTCAGCCCAATTTCATTAAGCGCGTGATAGAGCTTTTCCATTCTGTTTTGGAATACTTGATTATTCGTCCTCACACTTTGAAAGTCACTGCGCAACGCTACAGCGGCAGCCTTTTGAATCGGTATAAACTGGCTTGTGTCGATATTGCTTTTCAACGTCGCTACAGCTTTGATCACATCTTTATTGCCGACCATAAAACCGATGCGCCAGCCGGTCATATTAAAACTTTTGGATAAAGAGCCCAGCTCTATTGCAACGTCTTTTGCACCATGCACTTGCAAAATGCTAGGTGCCTTATAATCGTCGAATGTCACCAAATTGTAAGCGGAATCATTTACAGCGATGATTTTTTTATCCCGAGCAAATTTAACCGCCTCGTGGAAGGTATCTAATTCAACTGTTGCAGCTGTCGGGTTACTAGGATAATTGAGAAATAGTAGTTTCGCGTCCTCCAGATCCTCATCCGAGAGCTGATCGTAATTCGGCACATATCCATTTTCTTGGACCAATGGGAGTTCGACACTTTCCCCACCGGCTAAATGTACTCCCATTTTATATACAGGATATCCGGGATTCGGTAAAAGCACTTTATCTCCCTGGTTGATCAACGCCTGAATTAAATGCACGAGCCCTTCTTTGGAACCGACCAACGTCAATACTTCTGTTTCCGGATCTAATTCCACACCGTAATGTTTCTCATAAAAGTCTGCTACAGCCTCTCTGAATTCCAATGTGCCATTATAATTGGAATACCGATGATTAGCTGGTTCTTTCGCCGCTTCCACTAACGTATCATAGACAAAATCAGGCGTCGGCAAGTCTGGTGCACCGATCCCCAAATCAATGACATCAATGCCCTTTTCCTCTAAATCTTTTTTCTTCTTTTGAAACTCGGAGAATACATACTCCGGCATGTTGCTCACGATATCGGAAATATACATCCGCACTATCCCCCTCTGGTGAAGATGTTTATCTAACTAAACAACTGCACCCTCTGTAATTAATTGATTTGTAGAGAACCTCTCAAAACAGAACGGGCTTAAATCCAATGTTTCATAGCGTCCTTTTCGAATGAGTTCAGATAATCCTTTTCCTACTGCCGGCGCTTGCTGCATACCATGGCCACTGAATCCCACCGCCATATAATAGCCGCTAAGTTCCGGGTGTTCACCAACAATTGCGTTTTGGTCTTTCGTATTATGACTGTACATTCCAGCCCAGCCACCGACAATTTTTGCATGCTCGAAGTTTTTGACGCGAGTGCCTAATACCGGCCATAATTGTTCCATGAAAAAGTCGCGGCTCCATTTGAAATCAATACCAGGCTTCACCTTTTCAGAAAAACCGGAAATGACGGAGCTTCCCTCATGTCTAAAGTATACGCCAGTTGGATCTACAGTTAACGGCAGTTCTCTCTCTAAAGGTTCCGCAGTATCAAATTGGATAACTTGCCTCTTGAGCGGAATGACAGGAATTGGAAACCCTGATTGTTCGCTTAAATACGGAGCCCATGGGCCTGCACTATTGATGACGATCGGAGCTTGATAGACTTCACCATTTTTGAGTTTCACCCCAGTTGCTTTTCCAGCCTCCTGTAAAATGGTTTCCACCTCGTCATAGACGTACTCCCCTCCGAGCTGCTTCGTTTTACGGACATATCCTTGCATCACCGAATAGGGATCAAGATAACCATCATCTGCACAGTATAGTCCCCCATCAAGGTCGTCTATGTTCAACTCTGGTATAATCTCCAACAATTCATGTTTAGTGACCAATTCGGAGTTTGCACCGTTCGCCACTTGCATCGTATGTTGTTCTTTCAATTCTTCAATATTTTTTGATAGAAAAAGATACCCTCGTGGTTTGAAATCTATTTCCGCTTTCTCTGAGCCGATTGCCATATCTTCCGGAAAGGTCAAGTATTTTTGAATACTAAATCTGCTGACTTGTACATTGATCGCTGTCGTGAATAAATGCCTGATTCCACCGGCACTTCTCGGTGTGGAAGCGAATTCATAAGTCCGGTCTTTTTCAAATATCGTTATTTCCCCTTCATAACCATCATTCAAAAGATTATACGCGATGCTGGAGCCAATGACTCCGCCGCCGACAATGATAACATCTGTCTGTTTCACCATCCTTGCCACCCCCAAATGTCTTTGTATACTCCATTTATATATCTGAAAATTTTAAATATCTATGGACAAAGTATACAAAATATTATACATTTTTTAAAAAGGTGGAATAATTTTAAATCAAGTATACCAAAAGGAGTAACAGAAATATAGAGGGGGAATGAGTAATGGATGGTTTAGTGCAAATTGCACAAAAGGTCGTTGATGCAGTTTCCGAAATTTTACCTTTTCCAATCAGTTTGAGTGATGAGAAAGGTTACATCATCGGTTCGACATTGCCGGATCGAATTGGCAGGCAGCACCCGCCTTCAATTGAAGTATTACATAAGAATCAAATGATTGAATATGATGAGGCAAATATTATAGATATCCATAATGTGCTGCCCGGTGTAGCAACTCCGCTCGTCTTGGATAATAAAACGTTGGGCGTGCTCGGAATTATCGGACCACCAGTCCAAGTGAAACCATATGCGAATCTAGTGAAGAAATACGTGGAAATGACATGGCAGGAGACGATTCAAAAACAAACGAAAGAATTCAGGACAAAGACCCTCGAGACGTTCGCCCAGTATATCTTATTGAATGACAATGTCAATAAAGAAAAAATAAAACAATATAGCAGTCTGTTCCATCTTGATTATGATGTAAAACGTTATTGTATTCTCATTAATATCGGCAATTCCCTCTTGCCTGACATAAGCAACAATTTTCAAATCGATTTATTTAAAGAGCAGCTATTAAGGATGGTAGTTGATGTGTTCGAGTGTAAAGATAATTACTTAGGTACATTTTTAAACACCGAGAAAATCATTTTACTCAAACCAGTTAACAGTGAATTCGAATATGCATCCTCCTTGAAGAAATTTCACGATAAAGGGATGAAATTGATCGAGTCGTTCCGCTCCTTGAAAATCAACGACGTTTCCATTGCGGTGGGCAACATTTCCAGATCACTTGAAGACGTAAGCAACTCGTATGATGAAGCCGAACGATTGATAGAATATGGATTGAATCTGGGGATTACCCCGAAGGTTTACAGTTATCATGATTGGGACTTGGTTTCCAACATCCTTCCAAAACAAATCAACAATGACTTTCTTGATAAAATTTCATTCAATCTGGATATGTTCATAAAAAGCGAAAATTATGCCGAACTGGCGAACACCTTCATCACTTACTGTGAATCGGAATTAAACGTCAGTAAAACGGCACAAAAACTATATCTGCATAGAAACACATTGATTTATCGATTGAAGAAGATTGAAGAAATCACGTCACTCGACACAAAGTCTTTTCAGCATTGTGTTGTGTTATATGTAGCGTTGAAACAAGATACTCGTGTGCTGAAATGAAAAACATGGACATGTTCCAGCGCCTCTTTGATACGCAGCAGAAAAGTGTTCAAGTATAGACCTCTCACTATTAAGTCAGTCATTATAGAAAGCGTTTACAATTTTATGTTATGCAACGTGTACAAGCTAAGAAACCCGACAAGGCGTTGGTGCCTTCAAGGGATTTTAAGCAAATCATGTGTTTTTTGATTTTGAAGTCTCTATATTTTATGCGAATTGCCTATAGACTTCAATTCATACAGTGACAATAATGTAATTAATATTGTAAATATTCATTAAAGAAGATGGGAGGCGTGGTTTTTCGATGTTATTTTTGAATGAAAGGGATATCCGTGAGTCTTTGACAATGGAGGAAGCAATCGATGCCATTGACGATGCATACCGCTTATATGAATCACAAAAATTCCAGATGCCGACAAGAATGAAGCTGACCGACGAACCGAATGCACTAATCGTAATGCCGTGTTTGACGGATGACGCGATCGGTACAAAATTGGTCACATCTTTCCCAAACAATGAAAAGTTGCCGACATTACATGGATTGGTCGTGTTGAACAGCAGTGAAACGGGAGAAATTCAAGCAATTATGGATGGATCATTTATAACCGGTTTTCGGACAGGGGCAATCGGCGGCTCTGCTATCCGACACTTGGCACCTGAGGACACAAAAAAAATAGCAATCATCGGGACAGGCGTTCAAGGTTTGTATCAAGCGATTGCAGCCAGTGCTATTAGGCCAATCACCGATATTTACCTTTACAACCGGTCGGCGGAGAAGTTGGATGCATTTATCGGTGCCTTTCAAAGTTGGGTGTCTGCACCGATTACAATCCATAAAACAGACCGTGTCGAGGAAGCCGCTGCAAATGCTGACGTCATCATTACGACTACGACTTCCAACACACCAGTCTTAACGAATGATGCTGAAGTTCTCGCTGGAAAATTAATTGTAGGGATCGGTTCGTTCTTGCCTACAATGAGGGAATTTCCTGATGAGCTTTACTCGATTACAGACCAGATTTTCATCGATTCGCATGATGCAGTGGAAGAGTCTGGAGATTTGATCACCCCACTGGACAATCAATGGATAAAGAAGGAGCAGATTCAAACAATCTCATCCTTTATCCAACAAGGGGGCGCCCTTACCCACCAGTCCGACAAGAGCATTATTTTTAAATCAACCGGCATGGCACTTTTTGATGTCGTTGTTGCGAAGGCTATTTATGAAAAGGCGAAACAAAATGATGTTGGTACATTTTTACGTTAAGATTACTTTTATTTATCAAAAACTATTTAAATGGGGAGATACGTCGTGAATATAATTTTAATCGAATTCATCTTATTTTGTATTATGATTCTCGCGATAGGGTATTACTTTTCTAGAAAAGTAGAAACCCAATCGGACTTTTTACTAGGAGGAAGAAAACTTCCTGGATGGGCTCTTGCATTTTCTGAACGGGCGACAGGTGAATCCGCCTGGCTATTACTAGGATATACTGGATTTGTATTTATGACAGGTTTATCCGGTATTTGGGTAGCAATAGGCATTGCCATAGGTGTTATTTTCGCCTGGCTTTTCCTGGCTAAAGTATTTATGAGGGAAACGCAAAAATATAACGTGTTAACGATACCAGATTATTTGGCGGTACGATTTGGCCAAAAGGCGAATCTCATTCGGTGGTTGGCAAGTATACTCATTGCAGGATTTCTCATGTTCTACGTCGGAGCTCAATTAGCTGGAGCAGGAAAACTATTTTTCACCACTTTTGATTTACCTATTGTATATGGTGTAATCATTGCAACCGTTGTTGTTATATTCACTGCATTCTCTGCTGGATTCATCTCAGTCGTCTGGACAGATATGATCCAAAGTGTCCTGATGCTCGTTACGTTAGTCGGGCTGCCGATTTTAGCATTAATTTATATCAATACGAATGACTTGTCCATCGCCCAGTCCATCCAAACAGCAGGCAGTTCGTTTGATTCTTGGTTTGGAGGCTTGACTGGATTTGCAATTGGTGTACTTTTCTTTAATAACTTTGCTTGGTTCTTTGGTTTTTTAGGTGGACAACCACAACTGAGTGCACGCTTCATGGCCTTGAAAAATGAAAAAGAAGCGAACCAAGGAGCTTTCGTTGCAATTGTATGGACAATCCTTGCCTATGGCGGTGCATTCATGATCGGAATTACAGCAATTGCTATGTACGACCAAGGATCATTTGCGGATGTGGAAACCATTTTGCCTACTATGATCCTGCAACTATTTCCAACATGGATTGCGGGCATTTTATTAGCTGGGGTGCTTGCAGCGATTATTTCAACTGCCAACTCGCAATTATTAGTCGTTACTAGTTCCGTAACAGAAGATATTATCAACAAGACCCTGAAATTAAACCTAACAGAAAAACAACTTTTATGGCTGTCTCGATTATCCGTTATGTTATTTGGAGTCATCGGGATGATCATCGCTCTTGTGTCGGAATCGTTGGTATACCTTGTTGTAAGTTGGGCTTGGGCAGGTGTTGGTTGTACCCTTTCCCCAGCTATCCTAATGACATTTTTCTGGAAACGTTACTCTAGCGCAGGTGTCATTGCAACGATTCTATCCGGATTAGTCTTCACTATTATATGGATTAGTACTCCGTTAGAAGCAATGATCACGTCCCGCTTCTCAACCTTTTTCATCGCGGCCCTATTCGGGATTGTATTCAGCTTGATATTTCCGGATAAAGAGGTGGAGGAAAAAGCGGACAATCTACAAGGCGCACTTTAGATTGGATTCTGGATTGAAGGAAGAAGATTTCAATCTCATTTGTTGTCAAATCAAAAAAAGTGGTTGAGACAAAACCAAATTTTTCTGCTAAACACGAGGGCTCTTGTTCGATTTTATAAGTGAACAGAGAGTCCTACTTTATGCATTTGGGTTATTGAATGGTTCTATGATGCATTTATCATAGAATCCCAAGTGCCTTTGTATGAATGGGTTGAATCTGAGAAAGTACACCGTCAACACCCCAAATCTAAAGAGCGATATGAAAAAACTTCACTAAAAAAGGATCTAAGCAAATTTGTGATTGCTTGGATCCTTTTATTACAGTTTTTGGCTAGTTATGTCCCAATCCCTTTTTCCTTATCTGTAACTATTTCACGGCCATATACGTAGTCCTAGTACACATAATAGCATTGACCTGTTTGCGCCCCATAAATACTTTTCTTGTATGCCAGAGAAACACTTTTAGATGATACCGGTTCATAGCCTACAAATAATGAACCATATTTTTCGGATGATTCTTCCAGCACGTTCGGACTCACTGTATTGATGCGAATTCCTCTAGGTAGCTCGATCGCTGCGGATTTAACGAAAGCTCGAATTCCGCCACTTGCCATGGCAGCTGACGCGCCGGTGACGAGCGGGTCATCCATTGTGATTCCGGTTGTCAGTGTAATGCTTCCTTTATCACGGATGGAATTCAAACCAAGAAGCACTAGATTGATTTGTCCAAGCAGTTTACTGTTTACCGTTCGTTGATTTTGTTCCGGTGTCATTTCTTCCACCAAACCAAAATGGGTCTCCCCTGCTGCGGATACTAAAGCATCAACCTGGCCTACCTCGTCAAACATGGCACGGATGCTTTCAGGCGACGAAATGTCGACCGATACATCTGAGTTGCTTCGACTTGCCTTGATGATTTCCACATTTTCCCCTTGCAATTCCTCGACTACTGCTTTACCTATCGTACCACTTGCACCTACTACTAATATTCTCATTCCTTCGCCTCCCCTTTTTATTATCTTTCAACCCGCCGGACCACCAGCCACATACATCACCTGTCCATTAACAAAAGACGCTTTCTCATCCGCAAAAAAAGCTACTGCATTGGCGATGTCTTCTGGTTTTCCGCCTCTACCGACAGGGATTTGTTTGATTCGTTCGTTTTTAAATTCTTCAAATGACTTGCCCACCCGTTCGGCGGTAGCTTTCGTCATTTCGGTTTCGATAAAACCGGGAGCAACCGAATTGACGGTGATGCCGAATTTACCGAGTTCAATTGCTAGCGTCTTCGTAAAACCTTGGAGACCGGCTTTTGCTGCAGCATAATTTGCCTGCCCGCGATTCCCTAAAGCGGATCTAGAAGATATGTTGATAATCCGTCCATATTTTTGCTCAACCATATATTTTTGAGCGGCCTTAGTAACATGAAAGGACCCCGTCAAATGCACATCCAACACTTGCCGCCAATGCTCACTGGACATTTTAAACAACAAGTCATCCCGAGTGATTCCAGCGTTATTCACTAGAATATCAACCGAGCCGAACTCGCCCGCAATCTGCTCGATGGCAAGGTCCGTTTGCTGTTCATCGGTGATATCCACCCTCAAGGCGAGGAATTCATATTGATTGTCTATAAATTCCTTCTCTGTCTCATACAAATTTTCATCGACGTCTAGAATGGCAACCTTTGCCCCTTCTTCAGCAAACTCTTTCGCAACCGCTTTTCCGATGCCACGGCTTCCTCCTGTCACTACTGCTACTTTTCCGGCGAACCTTCCAGTCATTTTTGTCCCTCCCTTACCGCTTCTTGCAAAAACTCGATATTGGCCAATCAGTTTTCTAGGATTCTGCTGGTGATAAATATTCCTCCATCGGAACATCATATTTATTACCTAAAGCCTTCAGCTCATCAAACATAGCCTGCGAGAGAGTCAACCCTTCCCTGGTATGCTTCTCTCTGTTCCTTTCCTCGATATCTCCAGGCATGTATACCTTTTCGAATCCTTCAGCAGGGGAACTTTTTACCGTTTGTTCGATACGATCATCCATCCTTCGTTTAAACGTTTCGATATCCACAAAGGATTCTGAATTGATCACCATAAATAGGTGGCCGAGATTCTGTGGTTCCTTATCCTCATACATCCGTGGAATATCCTTACCGAATAACGCACCGGTCATGACACCCGACATGATATCGATCATCATTGCAAGCCCAGATCCTTTTGGTCCTAATGGCAGTAGATAGCCATTCAATGCTTCTAAGGGATCTGTCGTGGGTTTCCCCTCCTTGGTGATTGCCCAGCCAATTGGGATATCCTCACCATTTTTGGCCGCCAAGTTTATTTTGCCGCGGGCTACATTGCTCGTCGCCATATCCAAAACAACCGGGTGACGATTCGTTGGAATGGCGATGGAAAGGGGATTCGTACCGAGCGTCGGTTCATTGGATCCCCAAGGGACCATAATGGGAGTCGTGTTGCACATGGCAATGCCGATGCAATTTTCTTCGGCGGCCATTTTCGTAAAATAGGATGCTGTTCCAAAATGGTTGGAGTTCGTTACGCCAATCGTTGCAGAACCATATTTTTTAGCTCTCTTGATCGCTTGCTGCATGGCGATTTTACCCGCATATTGACCCCAGCCGTTATTGGCATCATATAATGCGGTCGTTTCAGTTTCCCTGATGATTTCCAGATTCGTATTCCTGTTGACGATTCCCTCTTCCGTCCTCCGCAAATAAAGGCTGAGCCTCGTCACCCCATGGGAATCGACTCCTATCATATTTGCGTCAACCAAGCTATCAGCGATAACTTCCGCTTCCTCTGTTGGTATGGAATTTTTCTTCAGTATTTCCTCACAAAACCGTTTCAGGTTATTAGCAGCTATTTTCATCTGATCTTCTCCTGACTAAATTAAGATGGATGAACCCCTGTATAGCCCAACTCTTTCCATATATCCATCACTGTACGTTCCAATTTGCTCAAGATGAATGTTTCACGTGTTTTCGAATGGTCAATATAAGGGATACTCACTCCCATTGCGGCAATCATCTTTCCTTCGTAGTCGTAAATCGGATACGACATCCCAATCGTCGCTTGGTAATGTTCGGAATAACTGATGGAATAGCCGCGCTCCCTGATCTTTTCAAGTTCCTCTTTTATCTTTTCCTTTTCATCCAATGTATTTGGTGTGAATTTATTAAATTCCACATGATTCAAATACGATTCCACCTCGTCGTCGTCCAATCCAGATAAAAGGAGCTTAGGTGCCGACCCGGCATACAACGGGGCACGAGCACCAACCTTTCCGACTAAGCGTACCGGTTTTGAACTGTTCACGGTCTCTACATAAACAGCCTCGTACCCTTCCATAATCGTGAGATGGACGAGTTCATCGATTTCCTCATTCAATTTTTTCATATGGGGACGGGCGACTTTACTATATTCAAGTTGGTCACTTACAAATTTTCCGTACTCCAATAACTTCAAAGACATGCGGTACGTCACATCATGGCTGGATTTTCGGTCTTTAATCAATAGACCGGCCTCTTCCAACCCGCCGGCAAGCCTGAACACCGTCGTTTTCGGCATAGCGGCAATCTCAGCCAATTCATTGATGGTCATGACCGGCTTTTCCAAAAAACAATCCAACACTTGTATTGCCTTCACTAAACTTCTACTCAATACGATCCACCCCTAATTAACATCAGGATTTATAATTGGTTCAGCAATAAAACGTAACCGAGTGCAGCTATAAATACGGCAAGAAAGTATTTCCCATTCCAGATCACTCCCACCCTCACACCATTCGTCTGCACACAAGAACTGATGATGATGTTCAGTGCGTTCAACGGACTGAGCGTGGATGAAAACATCCAAGAAAAGATGCACATGAACGCGGCGGCAAATAATGTGACATCAACTTCTGGAACGAGGAGCAGGGGAAATATAATTGGTATGGCAATGATTTGATGGATGCCCAAGAGCGCCAACATCGTAATAAATGAAACGACAAGCAATGTAACCAATAACACTGACCATTGGGACGCCCATATAATCGCACCACCCAAACTGGAAGTGATTGGTGTATGCATTAAGGCGTTTCCGAAAAGACCCGCACTCAGAAACAGAGAGATTTCAATATTTGATCTGGAGATCAGCTGTTCTTTATACCGACTCATCTCCACCTTCATCCATCCCCATTTATTTCGAACGAGTGTCCAAACGAATGGAATCAAGATACAATTTATACTCACCAATAGAAGCATCGGCAATTTGGTCAGGTACTCCAAACCAATCAAAAGCAAGACTAAAAACAGTACGAATGAAATCAGCAAAACATAGTCACGCGAATTTTCTTGCTTACTTTCTAAGATAGGCTCTTCCCTTGTGGCTGCGATTTCACTTTTTTCCGGACGAAATAAGATAATTGCTGCCAACACCATGATGAGAGAAAATAGGATTCCGATAGGCATGTAGGTCACATAAGGAATATTCGCCATCGTAATGACGACGCCGACAGAAGCGAAAAATGGTGACCATACGACTGCTGGAGTAAATCCCCCGATATAGGCATGGGATAATAGTTTCGATTCCATTGGAGTCTTGCCTACAAATCCATGGACGACCCGGATTGCCCCCATATTCAAAATTGGAGCAAGCATCATCATAAAGCTGCTCACTCCAAAAAATGATTTCCGTTGATTTTCTTTCCATTCATCCAGTTTGGCGACCACCGTCTTGATCAACCCCTCCCCCTCAAGCGGGAGTGAAATCATCGGGGCGAGTAAAATAATCGATAACAGTGCGAGGTTCTGTGTAATACCATCCACTAGATGCAACCATTCGTTCCCGTAAATATAATGAATGAATACACCGGCCAGAAATAAAATTCCGGTAAACCATTTGTTCTTTGTTGCCAGTCTGCTGAATGCTAGGATAAATGCCGTTAAACAGAGTACAATGTACAACATATCCACTACATCATTTTTAATGAGCGCCTGTATGATGTAGAAGAAACACATCATCATAATAATTATAAAATGAAACATGGATCAACCAGCTTTCCCTTTTTACAGAAACATTCCACACCCTATATAATAGGAAGAAACAGAAATCAGGACGATTACGAATCGTGTTTCACAACACGGAAAGTCCCCGTGGAATGGGCAAGTTTATTATCGTCTTCATCATATAGTACAGCCTCGACCAATACGGTGGAACGGTTTTGATGGATTGTGTTTCCGACTGCATAAATCGTCCCGTCACTGACTGCTTTTAAAAAGCGGACATTCATGTCCAGTGTAATCACTTCATCATAGCCGAGTGAACGTGCCGAGAATCCCATCGCCGTATCCAAAATGGATGCATAAACGCCACCATGGACAGATTCCCTCACATTGATGAATGCAGGGATGATCGGGAGTTTCAGCGTCACACTTCCTTTTTCAGCCTTTTCCAGTTCTAGTCCGATGAAATTCCAAAAGTTACTCTGCTCAAAACCTTGTATGATCTCCTGCATATTTATCCCTCCACGGTTGAAAGGGCATCTAAATTGACAATCGTCTCTACATTTTCGCCTTCCACTGCTTTAATCAGATTCTTTGCTATTGTTGTACTCGTTTCCTGTGCCGCTTCTAAGCTGATTCCGCCCATATGGGGAGTCTTAACTATTTCATCTACTCCAAGGAATGGGTGGTCTGATGGTGCCGGCTCTTCGCGAAATACATCTACACCAGCAGCACGGAATTTTTTAGCCTTCAACGCTTCAACCAAATCCTCTTCATTGATGACGCCACCACGAGCGGTGTTGATCAGAACTGCATCTTCCTTCATCAAGTTGAAATAGTATGCATCGACCAACCCATCTGTATTATTATTCAACGGGATATGTAGACTGATTACATCACTTTCCCGGAAAACTTTTTCCATGTCTTTCGTAAGCTCCACACCTAGTGAATCTGCTATCTTCTGTCTTTCCTCAGGAATTCTCCGCACATAGGCCTGGACATCCATATTGAAGCCGTTCTTCATGATTTTTGCAACTTCTTGTGCGATGGAGCCGAACCCGACAAGCCCGAGCTTCTTGCCGTGTAATTCCGATGTGAATTTCCCATCGCGGTAGGAGTAATTTCCTTTCTCCATTTCGTTATGGAATTTTACCGTATTCTTCATTACAGCAAGGATGAGGCTGACTGCATGTTCTGCGGTAGCTATCGTATTGATTTTCGGAGCATGCAGGATGCGGATCCCTTTCTTTGTCGCATACTCCACATCAATGTTATCCAGTCCAACACCTGCCCCGGATATTGCTTTTACATCGGTGCATGCATCCAAGATTGCTGGAGTTATCCGTGCCGGTGCCCGGAGGATAATCCCATCGACTTTGGTCGATTGCAAGAAAGTTATAATCTCTTGTTCATTAAACTCATTAAATTTAGTCACGTTCGCGTTTGATTGTAAAACCGCTTCCCCATCTTCATGATACATAGGAAGAATTTGTAAAATGTGCATATGATCCAACCTCCTCATTAACGATTTAAAGATAGATGGTGATTCTAAAAGAATCACCATCCATGATTATCTGTCCAAATATTCAATAACCGTGGAAATTCCTTGTCCACCACCGATACATAGTGTTACGAGACCATATCTTTCTCCTCTACGTTCCATTTCATGGAGCAGTTTTGTCATTAGGATGGCGCCAGTAGCCCCAATCGGGTGTCCAAGTGCAATCGCACCACCATTTACGTTTACTTTATCGATATCCATCTCCGCTTCTCTGATTACAGAAAGCGCTTGGGCAGCGAATGCTTCATTCAGTTCTACGAGACCAATGTCTTTAATTGAAAGACCTGCTTGTTTCAACGCTTTACGAGTAGATTCCACCGGACCGATACCCATGATTTCTGGTGAAACCCCGCTGGAAGCCTGGCCGATGATTTTCGCTTTTGGCTTCAAGCCGTATTCATTGAGCTTCTCTTGATTCATCATTAATACGACAGACGCACCGTCATTTCTTCCGCTTGCGTTACCTGGAGTCACCGTACCGCCCTCTTTAAAGACTGCTGGAAGTGTCGACAATTTTTCCGGTGAAGTCAAGAAAGGATGTTCGTCCGTGTCAAACGTGACGGTCTTTTTCCTTTCCTTCACTTCGAATGGCACGATTTCATCCTTGAAGCGTCCGGACTTGATTGCATCATCTGCGAGCAGCTGGCTGCGATGTGCAAATTCATCCTGTTCTTCCCGGGAGATGTTATATTTTTCGGCAAGATTTTCGGCTGTTAGCCCCATTGTCAAATTCCCGTATTTCTCGATTGGCTGAGAGCACGGTTGGCTCTCCGTGTTTGGATCGAGCAATATACCGTTACCTGCACGGTAACCGAAACGAGCATTTCTCAAATAATATGGAGCCGTACTCATGCTTTCCGCTCCACCTGCTACAACGACATCGGATAAACCAAGTTTAATTTGCATATCCGCATTGTTGATTGCCTGTAAACCTGAACCACATTGACGATGCACCGTATAGGCGCTGACATCCACCGGCAAATCTGCACGCAATGCTGCAAGACGTGCAAGGTTTGATGTGTCTGCACTTTGCTTCGCCTGACCGAGGATGACTTCATCGACCTTAATATCCGTACCATTCCGCTGCATTAGTTCACGAATCACACTTTCAGCCAAATAATCAACGGTCACATCTTTTAACGTACCGCCCATTTTACCGATGGCGGTCCTCACTGAACCGACAATGTATGACTCATTCATTTAACTGCAACTCCTTTTTTCGCTTCACGCTTCAATTCATTTGCAATGATATTTTTCTGGATTTCCGACGTTCCTTCGTAAATCTTCGTGATCCGTGCATCGCGGTAGTAACGTTCAATCGGATAATCCCTCATATAACCGATACCACCATGGATTTGTACAGCAAGGTCCGCCACTTTATTGTAGACTTCAGAACCGTAAAGTTTTGCAATTGCCGCATCCTTGACGACACGCTGGCCTTGGTCTGTCATCCATGCAACTTTGTAGGTAAACGCTTCTAGCACTGCAATCTCTTTCGCCATCTCAGCGAGCATATGCTGTACTGCCTGGATATCAACAATCGGCTGACCGAATTGCTGACGCTCGTGGGCATATTCCAAGCTATGTTCTAGAAGTCTTTTACTTGATCCAAGATTTCGAGCTGCAAGTCCCGCACGACCGTTGGCAAGGATTTTCAACGCATTAATATACCCTTGTCCTTCTTCACCAAGCACGTTCTCTGCAGGCACTTCCATATCTTCAAAGAAAAGCTCTGCTGAATGGGAACCGCGAAGACCCATTTTTTCTTCCACAGCTCCAAGGACGAATCCTGGGAAGTCCTTCTCAACGATGAAGGAAGTGATTCCTCTTGCACCTTTTGAAGGATCCGTAACAGCCATTACGGTAAACACATGACCATCGACCGCATTTGTAATGTAGTGTTTAGATCCGTTAATGATATATTTATCACCTTTTTTCACTGCAGTCGTCTTCATATTTGCTGCGTTTGAACCAGCACTCGGTTCAGTAAGTGCAAATGCGGCAATCCATTCACCGGTAGCCATTTTCGGCAAGTACTTTTGTTTTTGTTCCTCCGTACCAAGCTCTACGATCCCGACCGTACCGATTCCGGTATGTGCTCCAATCAATGTCGTATACCCGTTATGCGTTTTACCGAGTTCTTCGTAGATGGCACATTTCCCGACCATATCAAGTCCGAGTCCACCATATTCCTCAGGGATTCCTAAACTGAATAGTCCCATTTCCTTTGATGCTTCTACAATATGCTCAGGAATTTCATTTTTTTCCTCGATTTCCATTGCAACCGGTTCTACTTGCTCCCTGACAAACTTTCTCACATTCTGTCTTAGAAATTCGATATCTTCCGAAAAATTAAAGTCCATGTTAACCTCTCCTTATTTGTTTTTAAATTCTGCTTGTCTCTTTTCAAGGAAAGCAAGCGTCCCCTCATTTTTATCTTCCGTGCTGAATGCTACGGCCTGGGATAGCTTTTCCATCCACATCGCTGTATCTGCATCGATGTCATAGCCTTTATGTACAGCTCGTTTAGCAAGCATGACAGCCACTGGTCCTTTCTTCAGTACGGCAGAAGCAACTTCTTGAATTTTATCTTGCAATGCTTCTTCTTCAACAAAATAAGACACAAGTCCAATTCTTTCCGCTTCTTCCCCGTCGATGATCTTGCCTGTCAAAATCATATCAAGGGCGCGACCTTTACCGACCATACGGGAAAGCCGTTGGGTTCCACCTGCAGCTGGAACAATGCCTAGATTTAATTCAGGCAAGCCGAACTTAGCGTTTTTCGTTGCCAGGCGAATGTCACAGGCCATAGCCAGCTCGCAGCCCCCACCAAGGGCATAGCCGCGGACCGCTGCTATCGTCACTTTACTGCAGTTTTCAATTTTGTTATATAAACCTTGCATCCCCGGAACAAGTGCCTCAAGGGGCTGTCTTTCATTCAATTGGCGTATATCCGCACCGGCGGCAAATGATTTTTCACCTGCTCCTTGGATGACGATTACTTTAACTTCATCTTTTCCTTCAGCTTCCGTAATCGCCTCGTCGATTTCTTGCAACATACTTGCATCTAAAGCATTTCGTGCTTCCGGACGGTTTAACGTCAGCCAATAAATTCCGTTTTCCAATTGTACGTCTACATTCCTATATTGAGTAGTCACGATTTCCCTCCTAATTGTAATCATAAAAGCCGCGGCCTGATTTCTTACCTAGGCGACCTGCTTTTACATACTTCACTAACAGGGGTGATGGGCGATACTTTTCACCTAGTGTAGCGTGCAAATATTCCATGTTTCTTAGGCGAGTATCCAGACCGACGAGATCAGCCAACTCCAACGGACCCATCGGATGGTTCAGACCAAGCTTCATCGCTGTATCGATATCCTCTGCGGAAGCTACCCCTTCCATCAGTAGATTCATCGCTTCATTACCAATGAGGCAATTCATCCGGGATGTAACAAAACCAGGAAATTCATTTACCTCAACAGTAGTTTTATTAATCTTCTCGGCAACTTCATGAACGAAATTCACCGTTTCATCTGAAGTTTCCAATCCTCGAATGACTTCGATCAGCTTCATTTTATGCACCGGATTGAAGAAGTGCATGGCAACGACCTTATCCGGCCTTGAAGTCTGTGCACCGATTTCCGTCGGACTCATCGTCGATGTATTGGATGCAAGAATCGTTTCAGGTGGACAAATTTCATCCAGTTTTTTAAATACATCAATCTTTATATCCATTTTCTCGAGTACAGCTTCAACGACCAATTCTGCGTTTTCCGCTGCAGTGTTTAAATTGGAATCAAAAACTAGATTGTCTTTGGCAGATTGATAGACTTCCTCCGTTAAGTACCCTCTTTGTAAACTGCCATCCAACAGGTTATAAATATCATTCTTTGCTCTTTCTAAAATCTCATCGCTAATATCATTGACATACACGCTATAACCACTAATTGCAAAAGCATAAGCGATTCCTTTTCCCATGACGCCAGAACCGACAACGGTAACTTTACTCATGTAATCATCCTTTTTGACTTTAGTTTTATATGAATCTGCTGAGTGTTCATTTACTTAAATTATAAGAGGGATGCACCCAGCTACTATATTCACTTGGTTCACGTTTCATTCTGCAATAATTCTTTACGATAAAAACGTTGTAGAGTATAAACGCCAGCAAGAACAACAAGTCCAATCAGATCTGTAAACAAGCCTGGCACAACCATTAAGATGGAACCAACTAGCAGGATGAGCCGTTCATACCAAAACGCATGTCTTAGCAGCCATCCTTCCACAGCTGCAGCTACACCAATGATACCGATGATTGCTGTAATTGTAGCCACGATGATTTCCAATGGACTTCCTACCAATAATAGAACTTCTCCATATACGAAAATAAACGGTACGATAAAGGCAGCAATTCCAAGCTTCACTGCTGACATACTCGTCTTCATCGGATCCGCTCCAGCTATACCAGCTGCAGCAAATGAAGCGAGTGCCACCGGTGGTGTAATTGCGGAAACGGATGCAAAGTAAAATACAAAGAAGTGAGCGGCAAGTGGTGAAACACCTAGTTCAATCAAAGCTGGAATGGTTAACGGAACTTGCACAATATATGCAGCAACTGTCGGAAGCCCCATCCCTAAGATGATACTTGTAATCATGGTAAGAATTAGTGTAATAAATAGTACTCCACCAGACACGCTGATGATAAGACTGCTAAATTGTAGTCCGATACCAGTAAAGCCGATAACTCCAATAATCAAACCAGCAGCTGCACAAGCAATAGCCGTTTCTAAGGAGGCTCTAGCACCAAGATCAAGTGCTTTGACGACTGATTTCATATCCATTTTTGCCACTCGATTGATTAATGCAACTAAAATCGTAGCCCCGATAGCGAATAGACCTGCTCTCATTGGAGATGTCCCTGTACTAAGCATGACGACAATTACGATGAGTGGCAGAAAGAAAATAAATCCTTTTTTAAATACGTCCCACGTCCGTGGCAATTCATTCTTATTTAACCCATGTAGACCTGTTCGCTTTGCACGCAGATCTACCTGCATAAACACACTGACATAATATAGGAGCGCTGGGATAATGGCCGCGAGAGCGATTTCTATATATGGAACACCTAAGTAACTGGCAATGATAAAAGCGGATGCGCCCATGATCGGCGGTGTTATTTGTCCCCCTGTGGAAGCAACGGATTCAACCGCACCTGCAAAATGTCCTTTATACCCTGTCTTTTTCATCATCGGGATGGTGAAGGCACCTGTTGTAACCGTGTTGGCAACCGCACTTCCTGAAATCGTCCCCATGATGGCACTTGCTAAAACAGCAACCTTTGCTGGGCCACCCCGATATTTCCCCATACCTGCTACTGATAGATCAATAAAGAATTGACCTGCCCCGGAAACTTCCAAAAATTTCCCAAATAAGATGAACAGAAAGATAAATGTAGCAGATACTCCGAGAGGGGTACTGAAAACCCCTGATGTCGTATAATACAAATGGTCAATAATCCACTCCATGGTGAACCCGCCATGGGATATTGCGCCAGGCAAGACCTGCCCAAAGAATCCATACACTAAAAAGATTAGGATAATGATAACGAGTGCATTTCCTACTACTCTTCTCGTTGCCTCAATCAACACTATTCCTGCTACAATACCTAATAATATTTGCAGCGAAGAAAGTGGTTCAATATACGTCATTCTTGCTGATATATCCACGGCATTGAAGACAAAATAACTGTAAACAACACCAGAAACTCCGATAAACAACCAATCATACCAAGGTATACTTTCTGATTTGGCCGCCTTTGCCGCTGGTTTATAAATTGCAAAGACGAGCATCAGGGCAAATCCAAGGTGAGCAGATCGCTGCATAATGGATTCAAAAATACCAAACAACGCGGTATATAAATGAAATAGCGACATGGCGATGGCTAGGAGGGAAATAATCAAGCCTGCCTTCCCTTTTAATGGACGCAGTTTTCCCGCCTTATTACCGTCATCATCATATTCATCTGACTTTTTCTCTTCTAGTTCGACCTGTTGCTTTAGGCTCTCCATGTTTTCACTCTCCTTTACCCCAGTGAATCACTTCTTTTGTTTTATTCCATAGCTCCAACTTCTTTGTAGTATCGAATGGCGCCAGGATGCATTTCACCAACGTTGTTTTCTACGGAGTATTCCGCGTCAAAGTCATTCAGTGTAGCGGAGAGTGTTTTCCATGCTTCATCATTTTCCACTACAAGTTTCGTCAGATTATACACATCTTCTTCCGGCATCGTGTCATTATTTACGAGTAATACAGTATACGGAGCCACTGTTTCAACATCTTCTTCCTGCTTCGGATACGTACCTGCTTCAATCGTATATGGAACATAACCAGGATTATCTTCATACAGCCCATCGATGATTTCTTGATCAAGTGAGATTAATCGGATTCCGACCGTCGTGTCCATCTCCTGCCAAGTAGCAGCCGGTGCAGCTAAGTTTCCAACCCAAGCATCAATATGGCGGTCTCGCATTAAATCTGCTGCTGCTTCTGTACCGGTATATTCAATCCCATCCAAATCATCATAAGACATGCCAACGAGATCTAAGATTTTCTGAAAAGCAATCTCTCCACTATAACCTTTAATTCCAGGGCTCACTTTTTTCCCTTTCAAATCTTCAACCGAATATATATCGGAGTCAGCCCGGACCACAATCTGAACAGGGTTCGGATATAGTGTTGCGACAGTACTGAAGTTATCAATCACTTCTTCAAATTCACCTGTTCCATTATTCGCTTCCGAAATAGCTTCACCATTGGTAAATGCAATATCAAATGTTCCATTGCCAAGTCCTAAAATATTTGCAGTTGATCCGCCTTCTACGATTGAAACCGCTGAATCCGGGAAGATTTCGTTCATCTTATCACTCATCGCACCTGCAAGTGTGTACCAGACACCACCTACTGTAGCAGCACCAAATCCAATTGTGTCTGGAGTAGTTAAGTTACCTTCAGCATCCGCTTCGCCCGCACTATCTCCATCATCACAAGCGACTAAAGCAATCATCAGTATTGAAACGATAAACAAGGTAAGATATTTCTTCATCTTCTCTGACTCTCCTTTTTTTCATGACTATTTGTATTGCTGAAATACCAGTACGACAATTGCTCCGTCCCACTCACAATGTTACCTCCGATATAAAACGCTTTCATTTCAATGATAACGTTTTGCTATCATCCATTAACTACTGAATCTTGATAAGTAAACGGAGCTCCTGTTATCTCTTGTAATTCCTCCAATCTCAAGTCGGATAGTTGCTCGACCAGCTCAGCGCCATTCTCTGTAAACTTGAATACTGCATGTTCCGTAATCAGCATATCGGCTCTACCATTTCCGCTTGTTGGAAATGTCAGCTTCTCTACAAGTTTCGGCTTACCATCTTTTGCTTGGTGCATAGATGCAACTATGATTCGTTTTGCTCCAGCGACTAAGTCCATTGCGCCTCCAACACCTAAAATATCTTTTCCTGGAATCGCCCAGTTGGCAATTTCTCCGAATTGATCAATTTGCAGAACTCCCAACACCGCGACATCAATATGACCACCGCGTATCATGACGAAGGAATCGGAACTGTCAAAGATGGATGCACCTATATCCAATGTGACTGGGTGTTTACTCGCACTGATTAAATCCATGTTGACGTTCTCCTCATCTGGCGTGGGACCCATACCAAGGATGCCGTTTTCCGACTGCAGTTCCACTTTTTTATCCCCTAAGTAATCAGGAATCAATGTCGGAATTCCAACCCCAAGATTGACCATATCCCCATCTGATAATTCTTGTGCTACCCGCTTTGCAATCTTAATTCTACTCTCCAGCGACAACGTATCTCCCACCAATCTTCACATAATTATTCATGACCAAATAATCTACATAGACATGCGGCGTGACGATTTCATAAGGACTCAATTCTCCCACTTCAACAATTTCATCAACCTCTGCAATAACGGTTTTGCCCGCAGTAGCCATGACGTGGTTGAAATTTCTTCCTGTATAATCATAGACAAGGTTACCTTTCGCATCCGCTTTCAAAGCTTTAATTAAAGAAACATCCCCCTTAATCGCCCTTTCCAAGATATAAGTCTCACCGTCAAATTCTTTTTCTTCTTTTCCTTCCGCAAGTTTCGTTCCGGCCGCTGTTTTTGTATAGAAACCGGCAATCCCTGCTCCTCCACAACGAATGCGTTCAGCTAGTGTCCCTTGTGGTACCAGTTCAATCTCCAAATTTCCTTTGGACCACTCGTTTACTGCATCACGATTGGATGTGAAATATGAACCGACTGCCTTTTTCAGGCAACCTGTGTGCAGAAGGATACCAAGACCCTTATCCTTCTCACCTAGATTATTACTCACTACAGTTAAATCTTTCTTCCCTAACGTGGCCAATTCATCGATCAACGTGAATGGAGTTCCTGAAAGTCCAAACCCGCCGACAAGCAATGTATCACCATCGTTTATCAAATTCGATAGTTCAGAGCGTTTAATTACTTTACTCAACAATCTTCCTCCCCTCACACTCATAGAAAGCAGAAATAATACTTGAAGCACAGCGAAAGCTATTAATCATTCCATTTTACGGAATCTTCATTCTGCATTCTGTTAGACATATTATATTTAAAGGATTATCAAAAGTCAATGATTTTTAAATTTTTTATTAATTTAAATTACACCCTAGTTTTTAAAACCATAATGAAGTCGCTGTTTATTTACTTTCTTTCGATGAAACAGGGGTAAAAATGACTAAAGGAGGTAAATTCGTATTAAATATAAAAGACCCACCTTCCTCATTCGTTAGGAAGACGGGTCATATATAGTATTTTATAAAGGCTTTAATTCACCACACAAAGAGATTGACCAACATGGAGCACCCTATCCACCTCTTCGGCAATCAACATCGCTGTACGTGACTGAGCTTCCACGGTCAAACCAGCAATATGTGGAGATAGTCGGATCCCTTCCACCTTTAGCAGCGGGGAATCAATTTGTACAGGTTCCTTCTCTAGGACATCCAGATAAGCACCTGCAATTTCCTTAGCTTCAACTGCTGCTGCCAAGTCCCCTTCATGCACAATTCCACCCCTAGCCGAATTAATGATATAGACATGGTTTTTCATCGATCGCATATTATCACGATTGATCAGATGTCTCGTTCCATTCGTAAGTGGCACATGAACCGAAATGAAATCAGACGTCTTCAACAGTTCCTCTAGGTCGACTTGTTTAATTCCAGTCTCCTGGACAACATGGTCAAACGGAGCAACAAAAGGGTCGAAACCGATTACATTCATGCCGAATGCTTTAGCACGTTTGGCAACACGATGGGCAATCTCCCCCATACCGACGAGACCAAGCGTCCGATTATTTAATTCATAGCCAGTAAATAGCTTGCGATTCCAATTCCCTTCTCGTACATCCGCATCAGCAGCTTGTAATGGACGTGATGCATCAAGCATTGCCGCCATCACATATTCAGCCACAGATGTTGCATTGGCATTTCTTGCAGATACTACAGGGATATTTCGCTCTCTTGCACCTTTTAAGTCAATATTATCTAGTCCGACACCGAGACGTCCGATAACTTGTACTTTTTCCGCTGCATTTAAAAATTCCGTATCCACCTTCGTTTCGTTTCTCACAATTACCGCATCATATGCTGGAAGCAAGCCTAACAATTCCTCCCGTTTTCGGCTCAACTCCATATCATAATCCACGGTATACCCCTTTTGTCTTAACGTCTCAATCCCATCATCCCACATTAACTCCGTCACAAGAATTTTCATGAATTTCTTCCCCCTTTGTATAAAAGCGATCATGTACAAATTTCATTGCCTAATTATAGTGTTTGTTTTTTGATTTTGCAATATATATTATTGTGGTTTTATTCTGATATCTTCTTTTACAGAATTTTACTTAATCAAACGGAAGATGCTTTTAACCATTCCGTACCTCTCTGAAATTACGGGCAATTTCTTCAATGACCGGTCTTCTTTTTCTTGTAGTAAAATCAATCATGACCTTTGTGACTTCTGCTTCACAAATGATTTCATCATCTTGATTGATGATTTGTTGTTGAAATACAAAACTAGTATTACCTAATTTTTTTGGAGCTGTGATTACCCACAACACATCATGAAGCAGTGCTTCTTTTTTATAAAGAATATCTATTCTTAGAACGACCGTACCTAGATTAGCCTGATGAAAATCTTCATACGAATACCCTGCATTTTTTATGTACCAGGCTTCTCTTCCATGCTCCAAATAATTCAAATACACACTATTATTAACATGGTTCAATCCGTCAATATCCTCTTCACTTACTATGATCTGTTTTTCTGCATCCATCAAAACCCCTCCATGTTTGGTTTTAGATTAAACATAAACGAACGTTCTATTGTAGTCAAGCTCAGTTATGGAATATTTAGAAAATAAGATATAATAAGTTCATAGAGGAGCATACCTAAATTGAATTTACCTGCAAATAATGAAATAATATAGTTATAAATACGACTAGATACATAAGGATTACAGGGATGGAGGGGTAACAATGAAAATTACGGAACTACAAACGCAGGAAGAGCGGGCAGAGTTGCTCAAGGAGACGGTAAAACCTTTTAAAGAACGTGCTCAAGAACACGATGAGAACTTAACTTTTCCTTTTGAAAACTTCAAAGAATTAAAGGATATAGGCTATCCTGCTCTTACGTTGCCTAGAGAATATGGTGGCGGAGGAATTTCACTTACTGAAATGCTTCACTTACAGGTAATCATCGGAAAGGCTGATGGATCAACCGCTCTTTCCATTGGATGGCATATGGGCATCATTAAACACTTAGGTGAAAATAAATCATGGAACGAGGAAACGTTCCAAAGAGTAGCAAAGGATGTAGTTGAAAATGGAGCCTTATTAAATAATGCAGCATCAGAACCGGCTACCGGCAGTCCGACACGTGGAGGTAAACCGGAAACATACGCGAAAGAAACGGAAAATGGTTGGATCATCAACGGAAGAAAAACATTCACAACTCTTGCTCCGATCCTAGACTATTTTGTCGTCAGTGCATCGATTGACGGGACCGATGATGTCGGTAATTTCCTGATCCAACGGGATCTGACAGGTGTGAGCATTGATGAAACTTGGGATAGTATCGCTATGAGAGGAACAGGCAGTCATGATCTTGTTCTTGAAAATGTTCATGTAGAAAAAGATGCGTTGGTAGAGTATCGTAAACCGAAGAAAGAAGCGGCCGGATGGCTCTTGCACATCCCAGCTTGCTACCTCGGCATCGCTCTGGCTGCTCAAGAATACGCCAA
Organism: Oceanobacillus luteolus; assembly: GCF_042678205.1. Lineage (NCBI taxonomy): Bacteria > Bacillati > Bacillota > Bacilli > Caryophanales > Bacillaceae > Oceanobacillus > Oceanobacillus luteolus. The sequence continues at coordinate 96,090 of NZ_JBHUDE010000017.1, read as the reverse complement.
TCATTTCGCACGGACCTATTCACCGAATAGCATGGATAAGTCAAAAACGATTTCAGACTTTCCTAATGTGAAACAAAAAATGGGAGAAATGGAGTTGTCTGTTCTAGAAGCAAAACATTTCCTCTTTTCAGTCGCGAGAAAATGGGATGAAGCCGATGATGAAACAAGACAAACAATGGGATCAGAACTTGGTGCCGTGAAATTATCTGTCGTCAATAAAGCAATCCACATTGTCGACTTGGCGATGCGGATTACCGGTGCACGCAGCCTGTCACAAGCTAATCCGTTGCAACGCTATTACCGTGATGTACGTGCAGGACTTCATAATCCACCGATGGATGATATGACGATCATGAATTTGGCGAGCGGCTGACCCCACAAAAGTACTGTGGGGTCTTTTCCCTTCGGATAAATGATACAATACTTTTATATCCATTAAACAGAAAGGGTCATGACAAGTGAAAAAACGATTAGGTGGAAGCCGAATCATTAAAACAGGCTTAGCAGTATTATTGACAGCTTGGGTTTGCGAATTAATTGGTTGGCCACCTGTCTTCGCAGTAATTACAGCGATTGTAACGATCGAACCAACTGTTTCAGACTCCATCAAGAAGGGGATTGTACGTTTTCCAGCTTCAGCAATCGGTTCAGCCTATGCCGTCATATTTATCTCCTTATTCGGCAATTCCCCTATCACCTATACGTTAGCAGCTGTTCTTACTATAGCCACTTGCTTTAAATTAAACCTTCACGCCGGATTACTTGTAGCAACCTTGACATCTGTAGCGATGGTTGAAGTAATACATGAGCATTTATTTATTGCCTTTTTGATTCGATTAGGTACGACGACCATTGGACTTGTTATTTCAACCGCAGTCAATATGTTTATCCTACCTCCAGATTACAGAGAGGACATTTTTACTAACATCGGAAAAATTACGAATCATACTGCCTACCTGATAAATAAGATATACTCAGACAGTATAAGTGTAAATAAAGCCAATAGGACAAAATCATCTACATTGCTCATTAAATTGGAAAAAAAGCTTAACAACACCCTTAGACTGATTCAGTTTCAAAAGGACGAGCTAAAATATCACCCTTTAGTGGCTAGTGAAGAAAAGTTATTTCTTCAACTGGAGGAACAGGCAAAATTACTGCAAAAGATGCACGGTCGCCTGGAGTACTTACTTCATCATCCAATGGATGACTTAAATTGGAATGAGGAAGAAAAAGAATTGATTCATACCGTTGTACAGGAACTGGCAGACAGTTTACAAGACAAACGTAGATTTGATTTATCCATACATCTTGAAAATAAGCAAAAAATCACTTCTAGATTTTGGCAAGACCGTACGAATTTCATGAAAAATACGGAAAGTCACTCAACAACCATTCAGCCTGAAATAATCCTTCTATACGAACTATCAACGCTATTCAACTTAGTGGAACGATTTTTAAAAGAAGATAGGGATAACTCAAAAGAGCCAGAACGGATGATGACATAAATCAACCGTCTTGGCTCTTTACGTATTTGGGGATTCACTCCACTCTATTCACTTACATTTCCCTCAGCTGGAATAGGTGTTTCTGCTAAGATTCTTGCCATGTGAACAAGATTATGGCTTGCTGTTTTTGCGTTCTGCTGTGTAAATTCATTTTCTTGTCCATTTGCTTCGATATAAGAAGCTCCAGGTCCTGCTTCGCCCACCCAATAAGCAAGCGGATTAGGCGGTAACGTGAAGCCATAATGTCCTAAACTGAAGAGTATATCTCTAGCCGCATGTTTGGCACCATCTTCATTTCCAGTCACTACTACACCAGCAACTTTATTATAGTAAATAGGTTGTCCTTTTTCATTCGTCTCCGAACCCGATCCACTAATTCGTTCCATGACCATTTTAGCCACACTCGCTTTTTCTCCAAGCCATATTGGCGTTCCAACAAGCAGAATATCTGCCTGCTTAATTTTGTCAGCAATAAGCGGCCACTCATCACCCTCTCCCATATCTGCCTCTACGCCAAAAGCTACATTGTAATCAACCACTCGGACCGTTTCTGATTCCACTCCATTTTGGTCAAAGACCTGAATGAATTCCTCTAATAATGCATCTGTATTGGATGTCTCAGTAGATTTCTTTAATGAACAGTTTAAGATTAAAGCTTTCACGAAAACACTCCTTTTTTATCTTTGATATATAGGTCCTGTTCCCTGTTTTACTGAAATATAATCTTATTTCACTATGTCGCTTGATAATACAGGATGAAATACTTGTATGACACGCTCAATTCCACGTTTCATTCTCCATACATAAGGGAATCACCTGCAGTATAGACATTTATATAGCAACTTATCAATTAATGACAAGAAAGGATTGGATTCATTTTGAGTAAATATCTTTATGGGAACACACCGACTTTTCTCGGCGCAAAGAATCTATCTGCTGGAGAGTCTCTAGAAGATGTGGATGCTGTAGTTTACGGAGTGCCTTGGGAAGGTGCCGTCACTTGGGGTGATTATACAGGATGCGAACTAGGGCCAAAAGTCATGCGTTTGACATCTGGAAGATATAGCGGCTATTTGCCGGAACTTGACCATATTGACGTATTTGAACATGTGAAGCTTGGAGATGTCGGAGATGTGGATGTCGTTCCAGCAGATGTCGAGGAAACGATGAAGAGAATTACTGATTTTACGAGCAAGCTTTGGCAAAGCGACAAATTTCTAATCGGCCTCGGTGGTGACCATGGAATCACATTTCCGATCGTAAGAGCACTGGCAGAACAAGGTAAAAAGGTCGGTATCCTTCACCTGGATGCACATTACGACAACCTCCCCTCACATAATGGAGATCAATATGCACGTTGCAGTCCTTTCGCCCGTTTGTACGAACAAGAAGGTGTGCGCAACGAAAGCATCATCCATACAGGTATTCATGGACCAAGAAATCTTCCTGAAGCCGGAAGAAATGCACGGGATGCAGGTGCGGTCACAGTGACGATTAATGATATCCGTAAGCAAGATGATCTGGCGAAGTATGCCCGTGAACTATACGCAATGGCTAGCAAAGATGTCGACTGTGTCTACTTAAGCATTTGCAGTGATGTATTGGACTTTGCTTTTAATCCCGGTGGTCCTGTCGACGGCAACGGATTAACCTCTTATGAGCTTGTGACACTTGTTCATGAAATCTGTAAGCAGGGTGTCATCGGCATGGACTTTGTAGAAGTATACCCACAGCAGGATAACAACCAAAATTCTGCCCACTTTGTTTCTACAGTTATTTTATATGCCTTGGCAGGGTGGATCCATTCGAAAAAGTGATAAAGATGAGTAGAACGCATAGAGATAAAAGTAAGACATGTAATAAATTGGAGGAAATTTTATGGCATTGACCAAAAGCGAGGAAAATACAGAACCACAGAAAAGAACGTGGAAAGACAGGCTGAAAGTCATTGGACCCGGGGCAATCGTTACTGCGTCCTTCATTGGTCCAGGAACGGTCACCACTGCGACTAGGGCCGGTGCATCATTTGGTTTTGCATTATTATGGGCGATACTTTTTTCCATTATCGCCACAATTATACTACAGGAAATGACGGCAAGACTCGGAATCATCTCGCGCAAAGGACTTGGTGATGCGGTCCGCGAACAATTCGTAAATCCCATACTTAAATACGGTTCCATGTGGCTCGTCATCATTGCAATCAGTATAGGATGTGCCGCTTACATGGCCGGTGACCTGCTCGGCACTTCACTAGGCATTTCGACATTAACCGGTATTTCACCAAACATACTTGGACCAATAGTAGGGGTCATCCTTTTGATTCTAGGCCTTTCCGGCAGTTATAGACTGATTGAGAAATTAATGATTGTACTTATTGTCACTATGTGTCTTACCTTTATCACTACGATGTTTATGACAAAGCCAGACTTAGGAGAATTATTCCAAGGTGCATTTATGCCTAACATCCCTGCTGGATCAATCATTATGATTATTGCACTAATCGGGACAACAGTCGTTCCCTATAATTTATTCCTGCATGCTTCCAATGTTCAAGAACGTTGGAACAAGCCCTCAGATTTAAGAGATTCACGTTGGGACACCATCATTTCCATTAGTGTCGGAGGATTGATTACTGCAGCAATCATCATCACTGCGGGCGCTACGATTAAAGGTCTGGAAATAAAAAGTGCCGCAGACCTTTCATTACAGCTCGAACCAATATTGGGTGAATGGGCACTTGTTTTCATGAGTATCGGGTTGTTTGCAGCCGGATTCTCTTCCGCGCTTGCCGCACCACTTGGAGCAGCAATGACAGTGAGCAGTGTGTTAAAATGGGGCAACAACATGAAAGATAAACGTTTCAAAATTGTATTCGTAATCATCATTTCAATTGGTATTATCGGTTCGGCACTGAACCTGAATCCACTTAGCGTCCTGCTTTTTGCTCAAGCATTGAACGGAATTCTACTTCCGGTCATTGCGATCATGCTGCTTATCATCATGAATAATAAAAAATTCCTCGGTAACTATACCAATACTTTAAGGGCTAATATTTTCGGAGGAATTGTGGCACTGATTTGTACGGGATTAGGTATCTACAGCTTAGTGGATGCGATTCAATCGTTTCTTAGTTAATATGTGAATCAAAAAAGCTAGAACAGGTGGATGTTGCTATCCAGATGTTCTAGCATTTTTTACTTTCCTACCATACTTGATGGGATTCGATGATATAGCGGCGATAACAAGACATGCAAAATAATATAGCTGACAATACCAGCAACATTTGCAGCAACATCAATTAATTCTGCACCACGGCCGAAGAATGGCTGTATGAACTCGATCAGTAGTCCATACGTAAATGTTAGAAGGAATACTATTACGAACTTCTTAGTCACTTGCCGCAGCAAGGACGCCAATACGAAAAACAACAGGAAGTGACCTGTAAATTCAATGTTGCTGAATTCTCCATGTAAGAAATTAGACCAGCTTGGATTTGGATGAAACTGGAAATGTACATCTCCCGAAAATACGGCAAAAGCTGGGGTGGAACAAAGCATCAAGAATATAGCAATCATCCATATCAAAATTACGAATACCATAGGTCTTCCCTCTCTAATCATGTTTATCCGGTTTCCATGAATGATATAAACTTTATCTTATTTAAGGGCTCATAGCAAGGGCGGGAACTTCCTGTGAAGATGGGTGAGGTGGTAAGGTGAGCGCCTACGGAGCTGGAGTGAGCGAATTTATTATAGGTCCGAGCGGGTTTCAATTGAGGGCGAGCGCCTTTTTATAGTCTGTGAGCGGAATTCACGTAATGACGAGCGCTTTTCCCATAAAAGTGAGCGGATATTTAGGAATATGAGCGCGTTCACTAGGATAGTGAGCGGGCTTATCTTACCTTATCAAGAAAGAATCCGTGTAATTCGAAACAAACCGGAAATCCTATATATAAGGAGGCGAAGATATGGGCAAGAAAGAATTAAACCAATTTAAAAATAACGTCATGAAAGCAAAGGGGTATAATGTGAACAGCGAGAAACCTGATGACGTTAAATACGAGGTTGCCAAAGAGCAAGGAATCCCCTTGCAGGAAGGCTACAATGGACATCTAACTTCCGAGCAAGCGGGAAAAGTTGGTGGCCCGATAGGAGGAAACATGGTAAAGGAAATGGTAAGAATGGCACAGGAACAGATGAGACAGAAAAAATGAATCTTTTATGTATAGAGTTCCCCACTTGAGAATTTACCCTTTCGCTTAACTATAAATAAAGGAGTACAAGGACATAGTCCCCTGTACTCCCTCATTATTCTTAGATACTTATTCTACGTTCAAATACAACTTACCTTCTGCTTGCTCCCTTGTTGTATTCTTAAAGTCATCAACCACTTTGACTTCGATGACCGCTCCATCAGCAACAACATTGCTTGTCGCTGTGTAGAATCCTACATAGTTACCAGGAGATGTTTCCATCATCGGCAGCTCTGTAACATTCCTCGCAATGCCAAGATTCGTCAATGGCATGTGGATAGAGAAGGTTGCACGTAATCCTGGTTCACTTTGGAACTCAATTTTAACTGATTGACCTGCTTGTAGTTCTACATCTTCAGTCGGTGTCAAGTTCGTAATTTCAGGTGCAGTGTACTTGGCAAACACAGTTACTTCCTGAGTCGTCTCATTACCGGCCAAGTCAGTTGCCACAACCTCAATCACGTTTTCACCTTCATCCAAAATGATTCGTTGAGAGAATGAACCATCTTCAGAAACAGTTGTTGTGCGGCCGTTTACCGTCACTTTATCAAGGTTGGCATCTTCCACTGAACCTTCGACCGTTGTCGTTTCCCGATTGGTCTTCTCACCATCTTTTGGACTAGTAACCGCCAATTCTGGTGCTTCGGTATCCAGGGTTACCGTTACTGTTTCCGAGTTTGCAGCGTCCTCGCCGTCAATATACGTTACTGCGACGAATTCGTTTGCTCCCTCTTCCAGCTCTGTGTCGATTGCGAAGCTTCCATCTGATTCAACTTCGACAGAATCGATAACCTCACCATTTTGCTGAACTTCAAGCGTGGTTTCCGGAGAAGCTGTTCCTTCTACCGTAACTTCCGCTTCATTTGTAACTGTTCCGTCCGCAGGTGATGTGATAACTGGATCATCAACACCATAAGCTACACGGGCACGAATCATATAGTTACCTTCTGATGCAGGAGATGGTGACCAGCTTCCTCCAACACCTTGGTAGCTTCTCCCCGCATTTTGACTGCTTTCATCTGTCGCTAGACCAGGGACGTTAGGATTTGCCTGAGTTTGTACGTAAACCATAAAGAAGTCCCCATCCACTTGGATACTTTCTTCTCTCAAGTCCACGACCGTCCACTCATTTAGATCCCGAATTGCTTCTGCTTCAATTGGACCAGCCAATTTCTCAGCAGGCATCCCGTCTTCTCCAGCAGACCAGACTTCAACTGCAAATGGTGTATCTCCCGGTATCGGCCAATCTGTACCATGGAACTGGAACACACCATCCGTTACAAGCGCTGTATCCCTGCCCTCAGGAAGAGACATTTTCACAGCCCATTTGTTTCCTGCATCGTAAAATGCACGAGCGTTTTCAGCTGTTCCATCATCATAATAAATCTCGCCGCCTGGTACGGTGTAGAATGGCTCCAGCTCAATATCGAGTGAAACGTCACCACTCAGGTCGACTTCAACTTCTTTAGATTGATAGTCTCTTGCAACAACTTTTAGTGTATACGTTCCCTCGTAACCGGTTAATTCATAGTTACCGTCTTCATCCGTTACGACAGGTTCCACATTCGCATCTTCCGCTAAAAGAACTGTAGCTCCTTCGATTGGATTACCAGTACGTTCGTTGGTAATTGTTCCACTTACCGTTCCTTGTGGAAGTTCATCCAATACAAAGTTGGCAGTGACACTTTCATCTGCTGTCACTTCAACATTTTTTTCTTCTGACGCAAAACCGTAAGCCTCTGCTACAACTGTGAACTCACCTGCTGCATGCATTAAGCGGTAAGAACCATCTTGTGGGTTTGTGCTGACCGAACGATTCGTTTCCAGCACACTCACTTGAGCAGCAAGTGGAATGCCACTTGATTCTTCTGCAGTTTGCTCAGCATCTTTTGCTGAAGCAGAATCAGCATCTTTTCCAGAGGATTTAGATGGCTTTTCAGCGCCTAGGGACGCTTTCTTTTCTGCTTCTTTCTCCGCTTCCTTCTTCTCTAATTCTTCCTTCGTTTCAGTTGGTAAATATTTAGCAATTTCTTCAGGCGTCATGTTGGTCGTTTCGCCTTCTGAAGTATCGGTTAATGCAACATCATCGATATACCAGCCCGGTCTTACTACACTTCCATCAGAGTAAGCATAGAAACCGATATAAACCTGCTGACCTGCATATGCTGATAAATCAATGTTTGCATCCTGCCAAGTTTCTTCAATGCCGCCAAATAGTTGAAGCTCTGTCCATTCCTCTAAATCAGTGGAAATGACTACTTGACCATAATCCCAGTCTCTTCCAGTAGAAGAGGAGCGTTCAAAGTTATGCCAGCTCTTGAATTGTAAATAAGATTCTCCTTCAGGCAAGCTGATTGCCGGCATTAACAAGGTTGCATCCATTCTTGACGGATAATTTGCATCAAGATCTGTAGCATATACATTTTCACCGGATACTGCTTCACCTGGTCCAGAGGTTGGTACTCCTCTTTCCCATACATCGTTTTCCCCGAATGACGTCCAGCCGACAGCTGTATCTTCAAAGTCTTCGGAGTATCCGACTGTAATTGGATCCGCGAGCGTTACAACATATTCCGGAGTTTCCACTTCATTTCCAGCATAGTCACTCACTGTCCATTTGTACGTGAACTCGTCCCCTGTAATAAATTCACTTGGAACAGTTACCGAGAACAAGCCATGTGTCGCATTATCTTCAACAAGTTCTGTTTCAAGGTCTTGGAATTCACCATTATCATCTAGATAATGTAGTACCGCGTCACCAATCAACAAGTCATCATAGACATCGATGCTTAAACGTAGTGGCATACCCTCATACGTTTCAACAGGTGACTCATGTTCAAAGGTTGGTGCTACATCATCATCGGCATATTGAGATACATCTGTTAACGTGACATCATCAATATACCAGCCCGGTCTATGAACACTACCATCGGAATGCGTGTAATAAGCAAGATAGATACGCTCTCCTACGTAGTCACGTAAGTCCACTTCCACACTGGACCAGTAATCTTCAATCCCATAGAAGTTGCGGATTGGCTCCCAGTTTTCCATGTCAGTGGAAATGACCAACTGACCATAATCATAGTTCGTACCTGACGAACTTTGCTCAAAATTATGCCAGCTCTTCAGTTGCAGAAAGGCATCCCCATCTTCCGGCATATCAATAGGCGGCATAACTAATTCCGCACGCATATTACCGGTATAGTTATCAGCCAGATTCGTGGCATAGACATTTTCTCCAGAAACTGCTTCACCTGGACCTGAGGTTGGTGCGCCCCATTCCCAAACGTTATTCGTTCCAGTTTTCAACCAGCCAACCGGCTCGTTATTGCCTTCGAAATCTTCAGAGTAACCAATTGTAATACCGGACATAACGTTGACAGTATATTCTTCTGTTGTCACTGTATTATTTCCGAAGTCATTGATGACGAAAGTGTATGTGAATGTCCCTTCTTCAATCGCTTCACCTGGCACAGTGACGGAATACTCACCAGAACGGAAGTCACCAGCCGTACGTGTTGCTTCTAAAACTTCATCACCATAGTGAAGTTCTACCGAAGTGACGCTCACATCATCTGAAACCTGAATCGTTAAATCTAAATCCAATTGGGAATACGTTTCTGCAGGTGCTTCATGCTCATACGTCGGAGGAGTTGTATCCTCTCCATCCTTCGTAACCTGCCCTTCAATGGTTCCTAATCCGGAGATTACAGAAGAAACTGCAGCAAATGCATCGACAATTCCATGCCCGTAACCGTTATTCGGGGACTCTGGGAATTGATCGTCGGTTCCTGCAGCCGAATCAGCTGTTTCCATCAGTACTTCTTCTATCGTATCCACGTCAAGACCTGCATTCGCTGACCTCAACAAGGCAACTGTTCCGGCAACTGCTGGTGATGCCATTGAAGTACCGTTGTACGCAGCATAACCGCCACCCGGAACTGAGGAACGAACTCCTTGACCTGGAGCTGCGATATCCGGTTTGATTTCATCATATGGTGATGGACCTAATAAGGAGAAAGTGGCCCGTTCATCATTGGAATTCGTCGCACCGACTGCAAAAGATTCTGGATAGTTTGCCGGCACAGCTACTGATCCCGGTCCACCTGGATTGGACAATGTCGTATTTCCAGCTGCAAAAGCAGGGAAAATATCTGACGCTCTCCATGCAGTTACTGCATCACGATACCACTCATTCAGACCTGGTCCGCCACCCCAAGAGTTGTTCACCACATCTGGTGCTTTCGTTACGTCACCGCCTGGAGCTAAAATCCACTCTGCCGCAGCAAGTAAATCCCTGTCATAAGCTCCCAATGGCGTAAATGCTTGAACAGAAATCCACTTCGCACCTGGCGCAACACCCACTTGGTTGGAACCGTCTGGCTCACTACCTACCATCGTTCCAGTTACGTGTGTTCCATGACCGTCATCGTCATACGGTACATCTCGTCCATTTACTGGATCAAAGAAACTGTACGTATGATCAACTTCGCCGGTAGCTGGGTCATATCCTCGATATTTATCGCGAAGTGCCGGATGTTGCCAATCAACACCAGTATCGATACTCGCAACAACCGCTCCTTGACCGTCAACACCCATATCCCAAACTGCCGGTGCGCCGATGCGCTCGATACTCCATTCGACGGATGCTGTTTCATTTTGCGGAGCTTCTTCTATATCTACCGTACGAATCAACTCACGCTTTTCGTTTGGAAGGATCTTTTCTACTTCTTGGAAAGAAGCAACTTTTTCTGCAACTTCTTTTGTCGCTGTAACAGCTATACCATTAACGATAAAATACGGTTGAACATCTTCTGCTTGTCCATTCTGTTCTGCTTCTTCAAGGTAATCCAACACATTTTGTTGGGACTCCAATGCAGTCTGCTTCAATGCAGAAATAACGGCAGATCGCTGTGCATGTTCCTGATTCATTGCCGAAAGATTTGCTTTTTGTGCACTCACTTTAGCTTCTTCGGCAACCTTCATCGTATCAGTCGTCTCTTTAAACTTAATTAAAAACGTTACCCTCTCTTCTTTTTCCAACTCTTTTTGTAAGCTATTGCTCACTTTGTTCTCTACGTTAACGTTGGAGTCGTTTAGAGAGTGACTAATCTTTCCGTTCGACTGTGCAAAGGTCAAGCCTGGAGTAAATAATGTAAAAATCATGATGATGGACGCGAAAATACTAAATGCACGAGCCTGTCTTTGTTTTTTCCTCAAGATTCATCCTTCCTCTCATTTTTTTGTTTTCTAAATTTAAACTCCTGCCCCCCTTTTATCTACTTGTAAACCTACTGCCTCAGTCTAGTTGTTAACATAACTATAGTAGAATGAGAGAAAAGATAAAGGCGATTCTTGTCGAAAAAAACTCTTGTTTTTGTAATTGATAGATTAGTAATGAGTTTTCCTAGTTTTGTTCATAGGTAGAAACCCTGTTTTAATCGATCAAAGATACAAGATTCCCTTAAAATATAACTTTTCTACTATTTCTTTATAAGCAGCCGAATGACCTGTTTCTAAAAATAATGATATTTACTCATTCAATTAACGAAAAAAACGCTATACTTTCTCAACACATGAAATAGGGGACTTATGAACTATTAAGATGCATCCGAAAGGAGTACTTCATTTTCAGATAACATGAGGTAATATAGGCAAAAGACTCATGTGAAAGGAGGCCGAAATTTCCATTAATTTCTATTACTTGATTTCATTTCTACTCAGACTTAAAAAGTGAAGCTTGTTATATGAATATATTATCCATACAAGTTACTAGCTTAACCTGTAATTGACAATGAAAAGTAACCCGTAGAATGATATATATTCGTACTTATATTTTTCTAATAGGTATCATATCTTTATAAAAAAATAAAATCCATATTGCGTATTTGCAATATGGATTTTATTTGAGACAGAAACTATTTTTCATCTATTACTACATCATCTAAATTAATGCTTCTTCACCTTTTTCTTGCTTAAATAACTTATTATCATACATTTTAATAAATGGCAGCCAAACAATAAATGCTGCAAAAGCGGAAATCAATGCAAGAATTATCGCCATATAGTCTCCTCCTGTACTTAAGAAAGCACCCGCACCTATCGGAGTAGGCCAAGGAAGTTGCGCGATAACAGGTCCTATAACATTTAGTTTAATTGCCCAGTAACCTACTGAAGCTGATACCATTGGTGCTAGGAAAAACGGAATTGCTAAAAACGGATTATATACAATCGGTAATCCGAATATTAATGGCTCATTAATATTAAAAATACCAGGGGCTAGAGCTGCCTTGCCTAAAACTTTTAATTGCTTTGATTTAGCTAAGAATGCAATGAAAATACACAGCCCTAAAGTGGCTCCAGATCCACCAATATATACAAATGCATTCTGGAATTCGCCAGCGAATGGAATATTTTCCCCATTTATGTTAGATTGCAAGTTTGTAAGAACGATTGGTGTTAAGAAGCCTGATATAATAGTTGCACCATGTATACCTACAATCCAAAGTGCTGAGATAAGGAAGTAAATAACTAGAATACCTAACCAGCTACTTGTTAAATTAACCACGAAGCCAAATGGAATAGCAACAATCTTAAATATGTCTGTCCCTACTGCAACTAGAACACCGTTAATTAATAAAACAACGAAAGCTACTAAAAATGCAGGGATTAATGCCGTAAACGATCTGGATACACCCTCTGGTACTGCTTCAGGCATTTTAATAACCCAGTTTTGTCTCACACATAATCTATATATTTGTACTGCTATAATAGACATGATGATGGACGTGAATATCCCTGTGGCTCCTAATCGACTTACACCCTCTGCAATCATTTCCCATCCATGAACAATTGTATTATTTTCATCGATTTGATGAATCAGAGACATTTTCCCATTTTCAATAACTAACTGAGGAACAGTCATAAAAAATGCAAATAAAGATAGTAATGCACCATTTAATGGGTTTAAGTTTAATTCTTCTTCTTCAGCATATATTTTTGTATACTCATAACCAATAACAAGCCCAAAGTATAAAGCTAATAATCCCATAGTTGCTTTGTTAGCTAACATATACAAATCGCTAATTCTAAAAAATGTATTATCAAAAAGGTTCTCTAGAAATGTAAATGTATCTGGTAATACGTTTAATACTAAGAACATCGATCCTACAATTACAAACGGAATAGAGGCCATCCCTGCAGCCATAATTGCACGAACTATACGAAAGGATGCGATTTTACCCATGGGACTCATTAGATACTTTTCCAAGAAAGCAAATACTTTATTTTCATTTTCCATCGTAATTCCCCCGATCTATTCTTAATAAATAGCCTCTTCATATTCCTTTATACATTCATACTGTTTATCTTCATTGTGCTGAATTGAATGTAAACGCTTAACAATAATTGCACTTAAAAATATTCCTATCATCAAAATCGCTATAATGAATAGTTTAGACTGCTCTTTTTCTATTAAGAAAGGATAAAATATAGTAAAGGTAGAAGAAAGATAAGTCGGAAATAGCAATATAATATTTGTAACAAGTTGAATGTAAAAATAATACTTTGTATACTTAGCATTATTAGTATGACTGCTAAATATCTTCACCTGTTCCGCAGCACTAACGACAAAGACAATAAGTAAAACAACTGGAATTAAAAATAGTGACGATTTACTCATTCCCAATAGAATTAACCAATATAAATTCGTAAAAAAGAATAGTGACGAAACATATCTTACAAGTAAATATCTATTAAAATACATTGTCTTTACACTTAAATTCTTTCTATTGCGTTCTATCTGTGACATTCCACTATTTTTCATTAAAATCCCTCTTCTATCAATTCAGCTCCTCGCTACTTGCAAAAGCAGTAGCGAAGAATCTGTATATTACGTACTTATATCTAATTCTCACTTAATCAACCTGTCTTCAACATATATCAATCATTTATCCAGTTCTTCCAAAATAACATTTGCTAGCTTTTCAATCCCCATTGGAATAGGAACATACGCCTGGGGCGGGATATTTACAACTGGTCTGCCTACACGATCTCCAGCTTCTTTAAGCCTTTTATAATACATTTTTGTCTGAGGGCTTATCAAAAATAAATCAAAGTCATTTTTTTCAATCAACTTCTGACCCTCACTAGATCCTGCTGCATCTATTTCAATATCATGCCCCTTATCTTTAAGAAGTTCTGACGTTTTCTTTGCCATTAACGAAGATGACATACCACCTGCACAAATAATTAATGCTTTTTTCATTTTTATTCCTCCGTTGAATTATTTTTTTATAAATTTCTTTGATTTATATTGCGAAATATGCAAAGATAGCGTTTACACGTCATTAAATCCTTTTCCCATTGCTCTCAATAACTTCCTTATACCAATAGAAGCTTTTCTTTCTCATACGGCGAAGGTCATGTACCCCTTCTTCATGCTGATTAACATATACGAAGCCATAGCGTTTCTGAAATCCGTTCAACCAACTTAACAAATCTGTAAATGACCATACGCAATAACCAATCATTTCCACACCATCAGTAATCGATTCCTGAATTGCTTTTATATGTGTACGAATATACTCAATGCGATAATCATCATTAATTGTGGAGCCGTCTTCCACCTTATCGTGTTCACCAAGTCCATTTTCACTGATTAAGATTGGTAAACCATATCGGTTTGTAATTCTGCGAAGGCCTATTCGCAATCCCTGTGGGTCTATATTCCAGTCCCAATTTGTTCTCTCCAAGTTCTCATTCATAACAGTTTTATAGAGGCCTGGTATTCCTGTATCCTCCATCGTCCCTTTTTTACCAGTAGTATTAAAATGACCTTCCAAAGTAGCGCCATCTAAAGGATTTTCTTCATACGTTGTTGTTTGATAATAGTTCACACCCATAAAGTCAGGCTTTCCTTCTTTTAGTAATTCAAAATCGCCTACATTTACTTCTGGCGCTATTCCTCTACGTTCGAGGTAATCCCAACTTGCTTTCGGATATACACCCCAGGCATAGACATCCATCCACCAATGATTTGTTAATTCCTCCGCATTTTCTGCCGCTAGAATATCTGCTGGTTTTGATGTAGCAGCATATGCGGGTGAGTAAGCAAAACTTGGACCAATTTTCCCATCAGGAATATAATTTCGAAATTCTTTAATAGCAATCGCATTTGCTAAATTAGCATGGTGGTTCACTTGATAATATAACTTATCATCTTTCACCCCAGGCGGGTGCATCCCTGTTTGATATCCTAGTCTAGTGAATATATTTTGCTCATTCAAAGAAACCCAATATTTCACACGATCTCCAAACTCCTTAAATAATGTAATACTATAATTTTTAAAGTCCTCGACAATTTGCCTTGACTCCCAACCACCATATTCATCTTGAAGTGCTTGCGGTAAATCCCAATGATAAATGGTTAATATTGGCTCAATATCATGTTTAACCAGCTCATCAATTAAACGATTATAAAAATCTATTCCTTTTTGATTTATTTCACCTTTTCCTTCAGGAAAAATACGTGTCCATGCTACAGAGAATCGGTAGGTTTTCATACCCATTTCAGCCATTAAAGCTATGTCTTCTTTATAACGATGGTAATGATCAACAGCTACATCGCCGTTTGTTCCTTTGAATGTTTTTCCCGGAATACGGACAAATTCGTCCCAATTAGATTTCCCTTTTCCATCCGTATCCCATGCACCCTCTACTTGATAGGCAGCAGAAGCCGCTCCCCATAAGAAATCATTTGGAAATGGTTTAAGCTTTTCATGTAACATTGTAAAAGCCACTCCTTTTTTTGATCTTTCTATCGTTCTGAAGGCAGCTCGCCATAACCATCTACCTCACTAATTTACTGTTTCACTTTGAAAAAATTGTGGTAAATAGTCTTTATGTGCTTCCAACATTTCATCCACTATTTCTTTTGCGATTGTATCAGAGGGCGTAAGCGGGTTAATCGCTAGAGCGAGAATTGCTGTATTATAGTCCCCTGTCACAGCTGCTTGAGCTGCAACCCGCTCAAAAGATTTGATTTGTTGAACGAGCCCACGTGCCGCTACAGGAATATCTCCCATTGTTAATGGGATTGGTCCGTCTTTTGTAATGATACTGCTTATTTCAACAGCTGAATCCGCTGGAATACTTGCTATTGCTCCATTATTTTTTGTGTTTACAGGTTGAATGTCACGTTTATCTGTATAAATAGAAGTAATCAAGCGAACTGCGGCATCTGAATAATATGCTCCCCCACGCTCTTCTAATTGTGGTGGTTTAGTATTTAACTTCTCGTCTTTATATAATTCAAATAGTTCATCTTCCAACTTTTGAACAATTTCCGCTCGAGTTCCTTCATTTTTCGAGCTTTCGAGTGCTTTATCTACCATTTCTTGAGATTTATAGTAATACATGTGATACGGACACGTAAGAGCATCCAATGCCTGAATAAATTCTGGTTCCCACCCCATACCATCTATGTTTTTAACAAAACTACTATTTTTTGGATCAGATAACTTCTCAATTACTTCTTCTTTGACACTAACACCATCAACATAAATGTCTAATCCATAAACCATATGGTTCAATCCTGCAAAATCAATACGTATACGTGAATGATCAACATCTAGTAGTTTAGCAATCCCCATTTCCATTCCAATAGGAACATTACATAGGCCGATAACTTTTTCAATGTTAGAATAACGAAGAACAGCTTCTGTCACCATCCCAGCTGGATTTGTAAAATTAATTAACCATGCATCTGGACAAAGTTCCTCCATATCTCTACAAATATCTAAGATGACCGGAATAGTACGTAACCCTTTAAATAATCCTCCCGGACCGTTTGTTTCTTGACCAAGAACACCATATTTAAGTGGGATACGTTCGTCTTTTTCCCGTGCATTAAGAAGACCAACACGAAATTGCGTCGTGACAAAGTCTGCATCTTTTAATGCAGCTTTTCGGTCTAGTGTTAAATGAATATCAATTGGGAGGCCTGCCTTTTCAATCATTCGTTTGGCGAGGTTCCCAACAATTTCAAGTTTCTCTCTACCCTCTTCAATATCAACTAACCACAATTCTGTTAATGGAAACTCATCATAACGTTTAATAAACCCTTCGACTAGTTCTGGAGTGTAACTTGATCCCCCTCCAATTGTAGTTACCTTCAACTTATGATTTGTCATGGTTATCCCCTTTCGAATTATTTCATTTTATGATGAAGTTCAATCATTTCTTCAGCTAAATCCGTAACAGTCATTGCGTTCATTAGATGGTCTTGTGCATGGATGAGTAATAAGCGAATCTCTACTTTTTCCCCACGAGCTTCTCCTTGAATGAGATCTGTTTGCGACCGGTGCGCTTTTTCCAATTCCTCATTTGCTTCCTTAATTTTTTGGTTAGCTATATCAAACTGACCAGCTTTAGCATGTTGGATTGCTTCCATTGCCAAGCTTCGAGCATTTCCACCATGTAAAATAATTTGAAAACTTATTTCTTCTATGTTCATTGCTGCTCTCCTTCCCCTGAGCTGACCCGCTACAAAGTAATGGGAATATTTATTGCTTTTATCTGCTTACATATACAATAATTCGAAATCGCTTTCAAATAAATCTATACTTTTTCCTTAGCATTAAGGAAAATATTACATCGAAATATTTCAGAATGAAAAACTTGTATATATTGCATAAAAAATACCGAGCAAATCAGCTCGGTATTTTCAACCAACCTACACATTATTGTATAGTATCTCTATAAAGTTTCCTCTTTGCTCACAATTTATCAGCTGTTTCACTTTTTTTTCATTATCAATCATTCCAATTAGATATTCATACATACCTGCTAAATTCGATGTTTTATTCTTTCCTAGACTTAATAGACAAACAAATTGAACACGATTCCCTCCCCAATTAATAGGTCTCTTCAATGTGCAAATAGCCCAAATGGTTTCATCTGAATGTGGACTCATCGGATGCGGAATTGCAACCAAGTTCCCAAAGCTAGTTGGCGATAATCGTTCTCTTTCAATTACTGATTTACCGAAAGTGCTATCCACATAGCCTGTTGATTCTAATTTACTTACCAAAAATTGAATAACATCTTCCTTTGTGTGGAAATCTTTTTGAAGAAAGATAAGCTCCTCTTTCGCATAGACGTTAAGATTTTCATCTCTCTCATGTAAGTGATCCTCTATTTTACTGATGTCGTCTACTCCTAATATTGTATTCACGTATATAATTGGAACAGGTAACTTTTTCTCAATCGGAATAGTTGTAATAATAAAATCAATCTGTTCTAAAGAGGTTTCACTTAATCTATAATAATCAATTGCATCTACAATTATTAATTGATTAAAGTACTTAGATTGTAATTTATACTTTAATAACATTGCAGTACCCATTCCAGTGGCACATACAATAATACAACGCTTTACATCTTGATTCATTTGTTGTCTATACATGGCCACTCTTATGTGTAACGCAATATAGCCAATTTCATGTTCATCAATTTCTATATCTAATCTATTATTTAATACTTCACTTGCTAAAATCGCAGCATCAAATGCAAGTGGATATTTTGCTTTGATCTCGTCAAGCAATGGATTTCGTAAATTCATCCCATAACGCAGACGATTTATTGCTGGTCTTAAATGTAATCCCAAAGCTATAAGTAAATCTTTATCGTTTTTTAATCGTAATTTAAATCGTTCATCAATTTTCATTATAATTTCGTTGATTGTATTTCTTAATTCACTTTCAACAAAGGATTCAAACTCTTGGCTGCTTAAATTATTTGTTGCAAGTTTATTAGTACCTAAGAGATGAATGGCAATATACGCGATTTCTTGCTCAGGAAAAGAAACATCAAAAGCTGATTCAATTTTTTCTACTATCTTCTTGGCCACTCTGTATTCTTTTTTTGAATATATCCCTTCAAATTCTTTAGGTGGAAGAGATATATAATTTTTATCGTAAATTCGCTTACAAGCGATAGCGAAATGAATACTTAAATTATTTAAGGCAATATCAGATAAGTCAATCTCATTCTCCCGGATTTCCTCTAGAATGATACATTGGATCTTATTTAATACTTCTGTTGAAAGAATTGAGTTCGTCACGTTTTGTATATTAAATTTAGCCGATTCTCTATTTAATAAATACTCTGACAAGCAAAACCTAAAATTCATCTCATTTCCTACTACCTTAACTCCATAATATGGCCTACTTTCTATCTCGAGTTGAAAGCTTTTTAATATTTTCCTTACTTCAATCAAATCATTCTGCAGTGTAGATTTGCTTATATATAGTTCATCCGCAATGTCATCTAATTTAATATAATTATTCGCAAGAAGTAGTTTTCTAATAATATTATTGACACGCTCTTCAGGTGAATTGGGTGGTTTATTAGCTAGATTATTAGATTTATTAAACACCTTTTGTAAAAAAAGCTTGAATGTTTTCTCGTCATTAATAACTAGCTCATACCCAACTCCTCTTGTTGACTTAATGTATCCACCACCTTGTAATAAAATATCATTTAGTTCCTTTATGTCATTCCGAATCGTTCTTGATGTTACTAGAATAGCGTTAGCTAAATCATTACTAGTAATTGGTGATTTGATAGATATCAATTCTTTTAATATTAGCATCATTCGACTAGTCAGCATCCCAATCACTCCTATATATTATATATAGTAAATGAATAATCAGACATGAGCATCCTACATTCATTTTATTTCGTTGAATAATTTTTCACAAATATTAGGTGAAATTCGAATAAAGATACTTAATTAAAGTTTAAGGCACGGAATGATAGAAGGATATTATTAGAAGTTTCACTAATCGTATAGGAAGAATTTGAATAAAATGACTATCCCCCCCAGATGGGGGGGCATGAAAGAATAGCTACTTAAGCAAAATATACGTGGAGTATCCCACAATTCTATAGTTACTCACACTAATTTAGTATTAGGATACTTCTCGTTATATTGCTCACTGAGAATAAATCACCGAACGTTTAAAAATATTTCCTGCTTTTGTTTTTCCTTCGATATCAATCGTAATTGTATAAGTGCCGTCTTTTTCATCTAGTTGAAGAGATTGCGAGAGTGCGTCACGGCCTGTTGCCTGCCATTGTGTATGATTTTTCGGATTGTTCGTTTCGATGACATGGTAGGTCGCTACGAGACTATCCTGGTCAATCTTAGAAGATTCAGCATGAAGTAATACAAGATTATTCCCGAGCAACATATTTCCCTTTTCCGCTGACAACAAGTGATCACTTTGATAATCAGCTACGAGCAAATATGCATTTTCTTCTGCAGGGGATAGCGTCTTGATTTTCCATTCACCACTTACAGGAGATGGTACCTTTATAACATATCTACTCGCACCCTTGAAGATTCCTTCTTCCATCTGCACCTCTTTAACTGACGCATCCACTTTTTCCCCTGTTGGAGAAAGCAATTCCACTTCCGTGAGCGACTCTGCAGTCAATATCTGAAGTCCCAAGGAGTCCACGTCCTCCTCGACATATACAGAAATCTCATCTTGTTCAGTTAACGGCCCTCCATCGACCCAGTGATTCGTTTTCGGCATAGGAAAATTCTTCTCTTCACCTATTGGTGTTGAGTTATTTGTTGTGACGAGTTGATGTCCGCTCAAATAATCTCTGAAAACAGGAAAAGTTGCCCCTGAACGGACGGATGTGTGGTTCCAATCGCCGATTCTTAATTCCTGTCCACCAGGCAAATTACTACTTGCCACCGTGACAACTCCATCGTTTGGACCATAACTGGATAAATACACTCCGCCAAACCAATTGGCAGAGAAAGGCGTTCCCCAATTTGTCCCACCGATTGTATAATAATTATGTTGATAAGCATTTCCGTTTGCATCCGTCTGCGCTCGAAAATCCGCCATATACGCTGTCTGCATGGAAGCTGTTCCTTCCCCCTGCATTCCGATCAACTCAGCAAGCCAACCCGCTCCACCACTATAGGCAAGATCAGCAAGCTCCGAACCGTGATGTGGACTGGAAAGTGTGATGACATTTTCTACGTAGGGTCCTGCATCATAATACGTTAGAGCCGTCTGCGTATCGACTCCACCTTTACTGTAGGCTACAACGGTAATCTGTTTCCCGTTAAAAGCGTTGGAGATTTCTCGAATCTTAGAAGCTAACAAACTTCCATTATTCCACATATCGGCCGACTCGCCGCCCGCATCATGAAGCTGGATAAATGCCGTTTGATACCCGGCTTGATAGGCCGTCTCATACATATCATTATTTTCCCAGAAGATTTGGGCCACATTATTTAAACCAGGGACAAATAATAAAACAGGGGCATCTGCAATCAGATTGTCAGGAGTTTCTCCACGATACCATTCACCAGGGGTTTCATCATTTCCGTTCCCTCCTTTTCCAGAAACGGTATTCGACGATGAATCTTCTACCAAGACAGGTGGCGGCACTTCCTCCTGTGCAGATACTGTTTGTGTGCATCCAAGGTGTATTCCAGCTGTCAAAATGCCAAGGAAACAAACTGCCAGGAAACGATTTAGTCTTTTCATTTTTCACTCTCCTATTATTAATTTTATGTGAACACCATGACACTTGGTGTTAACAAAGGAAGGACAGCTAAGAGGAATAGGATAAAGAATGAGGGGTCTACGCTGCGCAGAAATGCTAAATATTTTTATTGATAAGTAAAAATTTAGCAAATTCAAACTCTAGTATAATACATACAGAAATGAATAAAGAGAAACGAAACTACTAAATGAAGCAAGTTAGCTAGGCATATTCAACCGGGTCTATCAGAGTTATGAAACAATGAAGAACAATTCATCTACTAAATAAAGGTCTAAAAGGACATAAACAAACAACCTTCATGTTTAAAAACATAAATATATGCCGAGACTTCATCTACCTTAACCTTACAGATTCCGCCATATGCGTCACCAAAAATCTCCAACTATGATAGAATTAGAAAGTTGAAAAATCTATAAAAAGGAAGGTACATGATGGCACAGTCAAAACTGACAAAACAACAAATTTTCACTCGTATTATTCTACGACTTTTCTTAATCACACTTGGCGCAGTAATTTACGCCCTTGGACTTGAAGGATTCCTCATTCCAAATTCCTTCATGGATGGAGGAGTGACGGGGGTCTCTATCATCGTCTCCAGCTTAACGGACGGTAATCTATCCCTCTTCCTCATTCTGTTTAATATTCCGTTTTTATTTTTCGCTTATAAATTGATGGGGAAAAAGTTTACGATTTTCAGCTTGTATGGAATCATCATTCTATCCATTTCAACAGCAATATTCCGAGATATCCCTACTTTTACCGACGAAATGCTTTTAGCTACGATTTTTGGAGGAGGCATGCTTGGGATCGGACTTGGCATCGTCATCCGTTATGGGGCGGCAATGGATGGTTCAGAAATTCTAGGTGTTGTGCTTGCAGGTAAATTTCCGTTTAACGTTAGTGATTTTATTATGGCATTCAATGTCATTGTTTTCACAATCGGCGGCTTTGTATTCGGCGGAGAAGCTGCAATGTATTCTGTCGTCGCTTATATCATCGCCGCAAAAGTGATGGATACGGTTGTCGATGGATTCAATGAACTGAGTGCCTTCCACATTATCACTGATCAAGCCGATGAAATGGGAAATGCCATCGTTGAGGAGCTTGGCAAAACAGTTACCTACTTGAATGCAGAAGGCGGCCATTCCGGTGAACAATTGAAAGTCATTTATGTCGTTGTATCGATATTAGAAGAATCCAAACTACGAGATTTAATCGATGACGTCGATGAGCATGCATTTGTTTCAGTGAGTACGGTGAATGAAGTTAAGGGTAAGTTGTTTAAGAAGAAGATGGCGTAAGTTTGGGAGAAAGACTGGTTTTTTGCCAGTCTTTTTTATGTGGTGAAGTGTACACTTGCGCTGATCTCTTAGGGCGAAACAAGAGATTATAGTGGTGAATCATACAAGAGAGTGCTTCTATTGTCATGATGCATGCTGAATCGGAGATAAAACTTACTAGAGAGCCGTCCTATGGTCACGAAACAGGCTGATATGGTATCAAAACGTACAAGAGAGAGCCTCTATTGTCATGAAGCATGTTGATTCGGTAGTAAAACGTACTAGAGAGCCGTCCTATGGTCACGAAGCAAGCTGATATCGTGGTAAAACGGACAATAGAGAGGTTCTATTGACACGAATCAAGCTAGTATGGGAGTGTAATGTACAATAGAGAGCTTCTATTGTCACGAACGAATACTGTACGATAGCAAAATAGACAAGAGAGCAGCAATTATTAAAACGTATACCACGCCCCCAATCAAAAACCTGAAGAGAAGTTCTCTTCAGGTTTTCTCACTCTCATAATCACTTAAGCATATACTTTATCTTTCTTGAATCGGTTAAAGCTCAACGGTTCTGTTGGCATAATCGTTTCAGATTTTTCATTGATGATCTCTTCCATCAGTTTACCTGTACCAGTCGCTAAGCTGATTCCGTCCCCTTCATGTCCTGCTGCGATGTAAAATCCTGGAACTTCGTCGACAGCTGAAACAATTGGTAAATGGTCCTCCGTATACGGTCGGAAACCAGTGTACGCACGAATGATTTTGAAATCATTCATCTTCGGATAAAATCGGAGTGCACGTCTTGCCATCGTTTCAACCACATTAATGTCAATCGTTGGATCATAGCCAACAAATTGACGGCTGCTTCCAAGCAGGAAGTTTTGGCTTTCTGTCGGCTCCAAAACGAGAGCAACACCGTGTTTAGCAGTACGCTCATCAGCGATACGTTCACGGCCAAATTTATTCATAAGGTAACCAAATTCCATGACATTTCGCATCATGACGGGCTCTTGTCTCGCTCCGACAAGAATATGTCCTTTTCTCGGAATGATCGGAATATCCACATCGAGCATTTTTCCGATGAATGGTGCCCAAACACCAGCTGCGTTAACGACTTTTTTCGCACGTACATTTCCATTTGTTGTTTGGATAGTAAAGTCCGCATCGTCCTTTGAAATATGCTTCACTTCAGCTTGTGTTTTTACGGCTAATCCATAATCTCTCTCTGCTTTATCGATTAACGCATAGCAGAACATATACGGGTTAATTAAAGAGTCTGTTTCACATTCCAATCCGCCTGGGATGTCATGTGCGAAAAATGGTGATTCATTACGGATATCTTGCTGATCCAACACGTTAAACTTCAAACCGTTTTCCGTTTGTGTTTTAACCCAGTCAACAGCAGCCTGCATTTCATCATCATTATCACAAACTAGAATACTACCAGATCTTCTATATTCAAATGGTCGATCTAACTTTTTGGCCAAGTCTTCAATCAATTCTTGGCTTACCCAAGACATATGGCTGTCGAATCCGGGATCCTTATCAACGATGGATACGTTACCATCACAACGGGAACTTGTACCGCTTGCAATATCATTTTTCTCGATCAGAATACAGTCCAATCCTGATTCAGCAAGATAATAAGCTACTGAACAGCCGACAATTCCGCCGCCAATAATGGCAACTTCATAATTTTTTGTAGGCATACATCATAACCCCCAACCTATAATTAAAAAACAATTTAAAAGCTACCCTAAACTATCTCCGTTAATTATACGTATTCCAATTCTTTCTCCACTTCTTGTGCTTTTACCAAATCATCATATGCTGCGGATACTTTCGCACGGCCTTCTGGAATATGCGGGTGGAATTGGATACTTGCTGCATCCCGAGTTGCTTTCACTTCGCTGATAGCTGTTTGTAATTTACCAGTAATCTCAGAACTATTCTTTTCTTTGTTGACGATAGCCAGACCGGCAACTTTTCCTTGTTCACGGGCAACTTTCGAACTTTCAATTCCAGTAATATTCCCCGCGACATAAATTCCAGCTACCGGTGTCTCCATTTTTTCATTATGAACTGGCACATGACCACCAAGTTCCTCTGAATAAATGAATGGACAGCCGACCACTCCTGCAAGTTCTGCTAAAGGATACAATCCGCCAGCTATACAAACAAAATCGACCGGAATTTCCTCTTCAGAATTTCCGATGATGTCCCCATGCATCGTGACATCAACCATGGTAACGGATTCAACTTTGTCTGTACCATTGATTTGTTTAATTGCTTTATTCAAATAGATTGGCATACCCCACATCTTGATACCACTTTTAGGATAGTATTGCACGACTAAATCTTGAACCCATTTCCATTTTGCAAATCTGCTTCCGAATTGAATAAACTTCGATGGTGCCAAGTGTGCAATTCGTGACAAGCGCTCCATCACAAGGCGCGGATGTGCTTGATCTTCTGAAACGACATTACGAGTTGGCAGAGCCATACTATGAAGATCTACCCCGGCAAGCTGCAACTCTCTTGCAATCGCTGCAGATAATACGTTCACACCAACGACAATTCCCTTTTCACCAACTTTTACACGATGAACGTTTGTCATTACTTGTGCAGCACCAATCGACATGACACCCGGTAATGTCCAGCCAGGAATAGGAGCTGGTGACTCTGCAGCACCTGTTGCGATAAGTACATTCTTAGTGACAAATTTTTGTTGCTTTGTATGTACAACAAATTGCTCTTCTAATTTTTCTATATGATAGACGGAATAACCTAAACGAATGTCTGTATTCAGACTTTCCGCTTTTGTCTGTAACGCCTTGCTCTCTTCAATTCCGTTCCACCATTCACCACTCGGCTCTTGATGGAGCTGTCCAAGAAGACGGCCTCCAGCTTTCGGAAATTCATCTAATACGACGACATCTAAATCATTTTCTCTGCATTGGATGGCAGCCGCTAACCCTGCAGGCCCAGCCCCAATAATAACAACATCTAATTGTTGCATTACTTCTGTCCCTCCTGCTCTTTGTACTCCGCGTATGTTCTTGGCTTCACGCCTTCCTTAGAAGGGTCTAATGGATGAGGCTGAACCTGCCCGCTTTCAACAACCATATTCTCCTGGATAGGAGTTAAACATGCCCGCACATTATCTTCCCCATCAACCGTTACCCGGCATTCAAAACAATGGCCGATATTGCAATAGATGCCACGAGGATTACCAGTTTCCTCATGCTTACGTAATGTACGAATTCCATGAGCTAAAAGAGCCGATGCAATGGTATCGTTTTCAAATCCTTCATACGTTTTACCATCAAATTGGAATGTTACCTTTCGTTTTTGATCAATTTGACCTAACACCGGATGGTCTACTATTCTATTATTCATCTTTTGCCAGGCCTCCTAAATCTGTCAATGAAAGTGGTCTCACTGGAGGAGCGACCTTTAATGGAAGCTCATTTGTAGGATCTTCCCCTGTTATATCAGTTAATACCTTGTCAACAGCTTGACGGCATGTACGCCCACCACAAAAGCCCATCCCGGCTCTTGTCAGCAACTTGAGTTCACGTGCTGAACTGTTGTATTTTCTTGCTGTTTCTTCTAACTCTTGTAATGTTACTTCCTCACATCTACAAACAATTGTGTCTTTCATTGTAAGCCCCCTTGCTGTTAAAAGTTTGTTTATCACTTGTATTCTATCACCAAATTCTTTGAAAATATAGCAAAAATATCGTTTAATAGTTTTTTTACTATAAAATGCGACATGACGGGATACAGGTAAAGTTTTCCACCCCATATCCACGATAATTAATGGTCAAAATCATCAACAAAAGTGCACCTTTCATTCACGAAAAACTAGGACTAGTGATGGACACTCACCAGTCCTAGTTTGACATTATATTTCAGAATTAACAATAGGATAGATGGCGTTATTTCGTAATAGTGGCAGAAGTGAATCTGCCTCTACATTCCATTATAATCCTTTTTTCACTGCCGTTAAGGAAGTATCGATAATCGAAATCATTTTCTCTACTTCATCTTTTGTAATACAGAATGGTGGTGCAAATGCGATGGTATCTTGACCTTCATAAATGATTGCCCGGCCGATCATATTATGCTTCAGAGCTTCCTCTACTACCTTAGGTGCAAGCGGTTCTTCAAATGTTGTTTTTGTATCTCTATCTTTGAAAATTTCAATGGCACCGAGTAAACCAATTTGACGAATATTGCCGATTTCATCATGAGTTTGCTCTAGATATTTGAATCCTTTCAGTAATTCAGCACCCATTTGGTTTACATTTTCATTTAATTTTTCCTGTTCAATGAGTTCCAAGTTTTTAAGAGCGACTGCGCAGGCAGTATTATGACCGCTGTACGTATATCCATGGTAGAAGTTGCCCTCTGTCAGCTCTGTCAACTCTTCTTTAAGTCTATCAGTAAATACTACCCCTCCAAGCGGAGCATAACCGCTAGTCACACCTTTCGCAAACACCAACATATCAGGCACTACACCAAAGTTGTCGATACCAAAAGTTGTACCGGTTCTATAGAAACCATTGATGACCTCGTCTGCAATGAATAAAATATCGTTTTGATCGCAAATCTCACGAACTTCTTTAAAGAAGTCTTCTGATGGTGGCAGGTTCACCCCGCCAGAACCTTGAACTGGTTCAGAAATAATGGCTGCAATGGTTTCGGCACCTTCACGTTCGATTAATTCCTTCAGTGCGTCAATCGATGAATCTACATAGAGGTGTTCTTGAGATAGCCCTGGGAAATCTCTGAACGGGAACAACTCAGTCGCAGGTGAAGCACCAAGGGATACTCCATGATAAGATTTTCCGCGAGAGATGATTTTTGTTTTCTTTTCATAGCCTTTCATTTTCCAGTAGTAACGTGCCGTTTTAAATGCCGTGTCATTCGATTCTGAGCCACCACAAGTGAAAAATGTGTAGTTGAGATCTCCAGGAGTCATTTCGGCGATTTTTGCTGCTAAACGAATGACTGGTTCATGGCTATTCGTTGCGAATGTGGAGCTGTAAGCCAATTTTTTCATTTGCTCCATTGCCGCAACTGCAAGCTCCTCTCTTCCATGTCCGATGTTAACATTCCATAAAGAAGACAGACTATCAATGACTTCTCTTCCTCTTATATCTTTTAAATAGATTCCTTTTCCTTCTGTAAAAATAAACCCTGGCCCATCTGCCTGTTGTTGTTTGAATGAGGTGGATGGATGAAAGAAATGCTTCTTATCCAGTTCAGCCAATTCTTCATATTGCTTTTGTAAGCTTTCCGTTTCTCTTAATAACATATTCATTTTCCCTCCAGGTATTATTATATTTTTTCAGCTATTAAGCTATTGGATTTCCTGATTAATAGCCTAGTTAAAGGTGTTGCTGCATAGGATTACATAGATTTTCTATAATTCAGCTTAAAACTTACGACCTTTGGCTCTGTCATCTCCTGGATGGCATATTTCACACCTTCTCTTCCCAGTCCAGATCCTTTGACACCACCAAATGGCATACCGTCAATCCGATAATCACTACTATCGTTGATCATGATTCCACCAACATTCATTTTCTCGATGGCTTCAAATGCTTTTTCGATATCTCTTGTGAAAATTCCCGCTTGCAGGCCATAGTCAACGTCATTCGATTGTTGGATCGCAGTAGAAAAATCATCCACGGCATATAGTAGTACAACCGGACCAAATATTTCCTGCTTTGCAATTTTGCAATCTGCCGGAACAT
This sequence comes from Oceanobacillus luteolus, assembly GCF_042678205.1. Lineage (NCBI taxonomy): Bacteria > Bacillati > Bacillota > Bacilli > Caryophanales > Bacillaceae > Oceanobacillus > Oceanobacillus luteolus. Next base: position 67,683 of record NZ_JBHUDE010000017.1, on the reverse strand, counting down.
CCGTTAAAACAGTTGGATAATAAAATGCTCCTTCCCGCTTGCCTCCAATTAAGAGATTTGCACCTTTATCAACTGCTTCATTCACCCATCGCTCTACTCTCATCGCTTCCTTTTCGTTAATCATCGGACCCATATCTGTCGTTTCCAGCATCTTATCTCCCACACGATATTGATTAGTCTGGACAATGAACTCGGAGCAGAATTCATCATAGATTTCCTGTTCAATATAAATCCGTTGGACTCCAAGACAGTTTTGACCCGTGGCATAAAAAGCTCCCGATACCGTTGATTCTACTGCCTCTTGAACATCGGTATCCTTTAAAACGATGACAGGTGAGTTGGATCCCAGCTCCATGCTTATCTTTTTCAATCCTGCTTTATGTGCAATCTCTTCTCCTGTTTCTAGGCCACCTGTAAAGGAAACCATTCGAATCGCCGGATGAGTGACTAGCATATCGCCTATTTCTCCACCATGCCCTGTAATAACCGAGAGCACTTTGGCCGGTAAACCTGCAGCTTCAAATGCTTCCGCTAATAGCAGAGCGCTAAGCGGCGTAACAGTTGCCGGCTTGACGATAATGGCATTTCCTGACGCTATAGCGGGACCGATTTTATGGGCAACTAAGTTGAGTGGGTCATTAAAAGGTGTAATGGCGGCAATGATTCCAATTGGAAAACGATAATAATAGCCCAGGCGATCTTCACTGCCTTCTCTTTGATCGAAAGGAATGGTTTCTCCATGGATACGCCTTGCCTCTTCAGCTGATATCTGCAATGTTTGGATACAGCGTTCCACTTCAGATCTGGCTTGAACAATGGTCTTACTACCTTCCAATGCAATAGTTTCCGCATACTTTTCACTATTCTTTTTAATATAATTAGCAGCCTCGTTTAAGATGCTGACCCTTTCGTGGACCGGCATCGCAGCAGCAATTTCAGCCCCTTCTTTCGCTTGTTCGATGGCGTATAACACATCTTCCTCCGATGCTGCGGGAACACTGGTTATAAATGAATCGTCTTGCGGGTTCCAAACTGCAATCGATTCGTCTTTACTGACCCATTCACCTGCAAGAAACATTTTCGTGTGGAGCACTTCGGTTTTCATAACATCACACCTTCCTGAAAAATGATTAAAAGATTACTGCTTCAATAATCTTAGAGCAGATGCTGCAAGAATGGATACGCCCATCGGAAGACAGCGCTCGTCAATATCAAACGTATTTGTATGCAAGTCACGTGAGATTCCATCCTGCATAGCACATCCAAGAAAGAACATGGCTCCTGGTATTTGTCTTGTCATATATCCAAAATCTTCACCACCAAGACCAAATGGTTTTTGCACAATCTTTAGCTCTGGGTACAGTTCTGTGGCAGCATTTCTTATCACTTCATTCACTTCGCGATCATTATTTAAAGCTGGTTCACCTCGTTCTACAACGAATGTATAGGAGCCTCCGAAAGGCTCCACCACTTTAAATGCTTGCTCCACCTCTTTGGCGAGCTGATCTCTGACTTCAGGTGAGTAACTTCTCAATGTACCTGTGATCGATACTTCTTCAGGAATGATATTGCTGGCAGTTCCCGTCTGGATTTGACCAATGCTTGCAACAGCTGTATCCAGTGCAGATATTTTCTTGGAGATGATTCCGTAAAACGCTTGCAAAAAGGAGCCTAGCATCCAAATCGGATCCGTTCCCAAATGCGGATATCCACTATGCCCTCCTGTCGCTTTTATTTTTCCATGGAAAACATCGACATTTGCCATACTATAGCCATCATTCATTTGGATGGTCCCTACAGGTTCCCAAGGACACATGTGAAGAGCAATAATCGATTCGACGTTTTCCAATACCCCCTCCTGAATCATGCGGGGTGCTCCAGATAAACCTTCATGGTCCGTCGCTTCTTCCGCAGGCTGGAAAATTAGTTTTATCGTCCCTTGGAATAATCCTTCTCTAGCCTTTTCCGCTAGTATTTTCGCTGTTCCAAGTAAAATTGCTGTATGGGCGTCATGGCCACATGCGTGCATCACACCGGGATTTTTTGATACAAAACTATGTTGATTTTTTTCCATAATCGGCAAAGCATCCATATCAGCACGAATCGCCACTGTTTTCCCTTCACCAGCAGAAATGGTTGCTACGATTCCAGTATTTGCAATATGTTCTTGAACAGAAACTCCTTCTATCTCCTTCAATTTTTCAGCAACAAAATCTGCCGTTTGATATTCCTGAAAGCTTAATTCTGGGTATTGATGAAGATGTCTCCTCCAGCTCACAAGCTGACCTTCAATTGCCATCACTTCTCCAATAAGTTCATTCGTTACCATCATTAGGTACTCCCCCCTGCCTGCCAACGCCTATATAATTAACGTGGAGATGGTATCATCTTTTATAATCAACTCTCTTGGAAAATTCGTAAGCACTTCACAGCCCGTTTCTGTCACTCTGAACGTTTCACTTATTTCAATTCCATAATCCTCAAACCATAGGCCCGGTATTAAATGGAATGTCATATTCGGCTCTAAAACAGTGAGGTCTCCTTTACGGATACTTGCTGTATGTTCACCCCAATCAGGTGGATAACTTAAACCGACGGAATAACCAACTCTTGATTCTTTGACCAGTCCATGCTGTGAGATGATTTTTGACCAGGCAAATTCGATCTCTTCACAAGTAACACCTGGTTTGACCACATCAAGGGCTGCATTTAATCCCTCAACCACAACCTTGGATACATCCAATGCTTCCTCACTTGGCATTCCAAGTGATACAGTACGGGCCAGCGGTGCATGATAGCGTTGGTGGCATCCGGCAATTTCAATAATGACCATTTGATTATTTGTATATTTCCTATCCGTCCAAGTGATATGTGGCGTAGATGTATTTCTTCCAGAAGGAAGCATAGGTACAATCGCTGGGTAGTCTCCGCCGAAATCATCCGTCCCCCGGACTAAATCCCGATAAATATCGCCGACGGCATCACACTCTCTAACACCCTCCTGGATGGAATTCACAGCAGTTTGCATGCCGATTTCTACAATTTTTGCTGCTTTCTTCATGTATTCAATTTCTTGGTCGGATTTGATAATACGTACATAGTTGACTAGTAAACTAGCATCAGAGAATGTCGCATTAGGAAGATTTCTTTTTAGACATTCGTATGATTTTATAGAAAAAAAGTAAGAATTCATTTCAATTCCAATGGACCGGTTGGATTGACCAATTTGCGTTAAAATTTGAGCAGCAAATTCGCTAGGATGCTTTGTTTTTGATTGCACATAATCTTCTGGGTAAGGGATAATATTTTCATGATAAAGCCAGGTAGTAGCTTTAGCAGCATTCGCATCCATTTGTCTGCCTATCCATATCGGCTGATCCTCATCGACCATCACAACTAGCATCTGATCTACATAAAATGACCAGCAGTTAAATCCAGAAAGGTAATTCATATTGGAAGGGTTAGTCACGATTAAAACTTCAATCCCTTTTTCCTGCATACTTTTCTTTGTTTGATCTAGTCGTTTTTTATACTCTTTCAAACTGAATGGCAACATCATGTTCCCTCTCTTTCTGATGTAAATATTATTTTATAAGATTGTGATGATTCCCTAACTTAATTATAGAAGGAATACTCCAATAATACATTCGATAATTTGTATGAATTTTATAAAATATTTTCATACAGTTTGATTTATATTGTTCTTTATACAGATTTACCTCATGAAAATGCTGATAAAATAAAATCAGGCACTCTGCCGAACAGAGTGCCTGTAGCTTTTAATCTATATATTTGTATTAAAGCCCATTTATAGGTGAAGGGCTTGATTTCTCAATTTGTTCTCTCTTAATGACACCTGTCGACCAGACCCGAATACTAAAATCCAACAGAAAGAGATCATCTGGATTAACGAGTGATAGTCCTGTCAGTGATTCAATCTTCCTTAACCGATATAAGAGAGACTGACGGTGAAGATTGAGTTCTCGTGCAGTTTGACTTACATTTCCGCTATTGCGGTTGTATCCTTTGAATGTATGAATTAAATCCATATCCCGTTTTTCATCATATTGTATTAATGGTAAGAGCGGACCCGCGATTATTTCTTGCACTTCTTCATTTATCGCCAAATTAAGCAATAACCGATTCATACGCATTTCATCAAATTTTAGCCGTTTACCTATTCCAATTTGATTCCTTCCCATATCCAATGCCGCTTTTGCTTTTTTGAAACTTTTAGGAAACTCTCCAATACCTTCTCTATGTTTTCCAATTCCCCACGAAAAGGTCAAACCAGGAAAGAAATGATGTAATCTACGTTCAATCAAATCTAAAAAATGATTAACGGAATCAGTGGTGGATTCTTTCGTTACTTCTAAAAAGATGATGATAAGGTCATCTTCATAAGCAAATAGCATTTGATGTTTAACAGCTTCTGCCGCATAAATCAATTCTTCTTTTAGATAGCTGATCATCTGCTCCAGTTCATTCTCATTATTTAAATTTCTATTATAATCTTTTTCCATTAATGTATCTAAATTCTCTGGATACCCTACAATACATTCGTAAGGTAGTTCTAAATTACATTGAAATTGCTCGGCTTTCGTCGTTTTATATTCCTCGGACAAATTCTCATCCTTAATCACTTTTAACAGAAATTCATTTTGCAAGTGCATCTCAGCTTCTGTAGCGACATTATTTCGGGTAAACCATAATGCAGAAGCCATCGTTGCGTGTTCTATTATATGAATCTTTTCCTGATTTAACGGATCGTTTACATCAGATAAAACGCAAATTTCCCCTTCATGTTCCCCATTTGTTTGAATCGAAAGGTGATACAAGTTGTATTCTTTATCTGTTATCACTCTAATTTTAGACTGCAGCGGATGATTCGATCCTTCCTGTTTGATTTGCTTTTTAAATTGATTCCTTATCGCAAAGACCTTGGACTGATCCGCACTGCCAGCAACCGGTTTTCCTTTCTTGTTTAAAACTAAAATAGGAAGATTCAGCTCTTGTTCGACATAACTTGAAATTTGCCTTAAGTCTTTCCCATCTAAAATCATTTGAATCAATTTTTGTGGAATACCATTTGAACGCTTTAGATCGAGCTGCTGAATTTGATTTAATTCCCTCATTACTTCTTGGATGATATCAGCAAAGCGGATTTCCCATGGCAATTCTATGATAATAAAGTTTCGCTCTTCTGCGAATCGAATGATTTCATCAGGTATCTCAAATATATAGCGTCCTGTGGCAATCGCCAATGCAGATGCCCCTGAATCATATACATCTTTCACAAACTCTAATAAAATATCAATATCCTCGTGACAGCCAATTCCTGTCGTGAGTACAAATTCATTTTCTCTTACAAAATTTTCAACAGGGTATTCTATAACCGAAACCCATTCCACCATTTTATTATTTAATACAGCTTTACCTGTCTTTAATGTAGACGTTTTCAAAAGGGGGAGTTCGATAATATCACGGACATGCAACATTTCACAATCTCTCCTCTCAAATGTCACCAATAGATTATATTCTGGAACGACCAAATAAACACACACGAAATGATTGAGATACACTTCCATCATACAAGAATCCCAATTGGTTATAAACATCTTTGCTAATAAAATGTAAAACACCTTATAACTTATAGATTTATAAGGTGTTTTACTTCTTTATTTAATGTTCGTTTTTGCAGGAGAGTTTTGGGTGTACGGAGCTTCTATATGCATCTCCGCTGGTTCTTCTTCCTTCCACCAAAGAGCTTGAACTGGATTTTTCAGTATCTCATCAACTTCGCTCTGATCTTCAATAGTTGGTGCAGAACCGCGCAACGATCTGCCGGCTGTTTCCTTTACAAAGAGACTGACTACTATAAGACCGACTATACAGGCAGCTATCAAATAATATGCAGGAATCATACTATTGTCTGTCATACTTACCAGCCAAGCTATAATAAGCGGGGTTGTCCCACCAAATAATGAGGTAGAAATATTATACGTAATTGCAAGTGAACCATAACGTACTTTGGTAAAAAATAGCGACGGCAATGTTGCAGGTAGAACACCTTGGAAAGCTGCGAGCATGATACCAAGGATGAACAATCCAGAGAAAACAATGAGACCATTACCTGAACCCATCATCATAAATGCTGGTATTCCAAGGATAATGTTTCCGATTAAAGCCCCGATCACAATTTTGTTGCGACCAATGCGATCGCTCCAATGACCCATTATTAAGATGATAGGAATAATCGAAATCATCACTAGAAGTGAATAAACCAATCCCTTTGTTTCACCGTAGCCAAGTTCTTCAGTTAAATAGGATGGCATATAGGTAAGGACCATATAGAGCGCTGTATTATAGAAGAAGACTACTCCTAAACAAATTAGCAGTGGCTTCCAATGATTCGTTAATATTTCTTTAAGCGAAGCACGATGCCGATCTTCTTCCTTCGCTTCTTCCAATGCCATAAATGCAGGCGTTTCCGATAAGCGGGAGCGCATATAGAAACCAATAACTCCCAACGGCCCAGCAATTAAGAATGGCAGCCGCCATCCCCATTCCACCATTTTTTCAGGACCGAGGATGTAAGTCAACAATGTAACTAATGCAGCACTAGAAGTAAAACCCACGAGTGTTCCAACTTCTAAACCACTTGCTAAAAAACCACGTCTTTTATCCGGCGTCGACTCGGCTATGTAAGTCATAGCACCTGCATATTCTCCTCCGGTTGAGAACCCTTGAATTAATCTGGCAAACAGCAACAAAATAGGAGCTGCAACACCTATAGTAGAATAGCTTGGAATAAGACCAATAAACACGGTAGACGCTGCCATCATAATTAGTGTAAGCGAAAGGATTTTCTTTCTACCAATCCGATCCCCCAACATCCCAAACACCAAACCTCCAACTGGACGTGCAATAAATGCAATGGCAAATGTAGCAAATGCATAAATCAATTGATAAGCAGGATCGATCTCAGGAAAGAACACTTTACCAATCGTAACAGCCAAATACGCATATAGACCAAAGTCAAACCATTCCATGGCATTACCAAGTGATGTAACGAAAACCGTCTGTTTAGCAGCCTTCCTGTCTACAACAATAATATCGTCTTTTTTTAAGTTACTCATATTTTTTCCTCCAACTTCATCTAAGTATAGGGAATAACAATTTGAAATCTGCCGTACTAATTATTTGTTATGTGACTCATAGATAATAATAGTTAAATAGAAAAGATAGACCACCCCATATAAGCGCTTTCATTATATGGTTCGAACTTGATAATTCATTTCTGACAAGTGAATTTCATTTCGTATCAAGATTTCACTTTACTGTGTTTTCACTATATTAACAGTAGTTAAAAAACTAAACAATGCACAAATTGTATGAAGAATATTTTCTACCTTTTAGACAATCTAACTAGAGATTTAAAAATGATTCCCTCCACTTCATATTGCATTTACAACGTCGATGAATATTTATATCTAGTCTGGTAGTTACGAAGTGTACCGTACTAAATAGCTTGCCCTAGACATTGCAACCCGTTATAAGATTCATAAAAATCTAATGTTTTTTACAATAAGATGAAGCGATTGTTAAATTGTTTTTGCCAATTCTTTGAATAAGCAGATTACCTCAACGTTTTGTTAGCTACCATCATTTTTTCCTTTGACATCATAATGATATTGGTTTGTTATGAGAACTCCACAGTTTTCTTACATATTTCAGTTATTCTATAAGGGAAGTCAAATGTTAAGGAGGTCCATAGATGAAGATCAAACATGTTCTTACCGGTGTACTTTCTGTTGGTATCGCATTGACGTTAGCTGCTTGCTCAGGAGAAGCGGAAGACCAAGAAGACATGATGGAGACCCCACCAGCTGAGTCGGAAACGACCCCAAGTACAGGGGAAACGGATCCGGGAACAGACACAGAAATGGAAGAAGAGGAACCTGCTACTGGTTCAGAGCCAGGATCTGAACCAGGTGATGCTGAGGATCCAAACGCTGAAACGGAAGATGAATTAGAAACAGAAGAGCCGACAGATTCAGAGGAATGATAGTGGCTCGAAAGTTAAATTTTATGTTAGATGACTCCCCCTTTATATAAAAGATAATGACTGTCTGTCTATGTGCAGGCAGTCTTTTTATGTTCATTGTTGGATAAAACATCAATGGAAAAATAAAGGACAGGCCATTTCTGTCATCGTCTATTCGATGACAGAAATGGCCTGTCCCTACCTCGATTTATCTACTTAAAATAAGAAACTTTCTTCAAGGTTGCACAAAGTGGCAGTGCAACAAGAATTCCAATCACACTTGATGTGATATCTCCAGGGATGGATGCTAACGGTGTTATCCAGTTGCCATAAAGGATTACTTCACCTAGATAATATACAGCGATCATTACTGGAGTGGATACGAGCATCGCAGTCAGGTTGAAGGCAAAACTGTTCCCTTTTCTACCATTAGCCCAAGCAATTTTTCCGATAATATAGCCCTGCAATCCACGTGCCACAATCGTAATTGGTGTCCAGATTACCCATCCACCTAACAAATCAAATAATCCCATTCCAATCGCTCCGGCAATGGCTCCTTTTTTCGGACCAAAGAGTATGGAAGCGATAAAGAGCATCGCTGTTCCTAAATGTACAAGCCCGCCATTTGCAGCAATCGGTAGTCTGATATTAATAAAAGTAGCAATAAAAATAAGTGCGACTAACATAGAGGTAAGTATTAAATCTTGTGTTTTCATTCGTTGCTTCGCATAATTTGGTGTCTGCTCCATCTCGATATTCCTTCCCAAGTAGAATTTTCTTATTACTTTAGCAAAGAATTGGCATAATCCAAAGTGTCAATTTATGAATTTTTAATGGGGTCAGTTTAGATTGGCATATATTTATTGAAAGGCCACCCCGGGTTCATGACAATCTGGCCTGCAAATGGTAAAATAGGAAAAGTTTCAATTGTTCGCCTAATGGAGGTTACTATGAAAAAAGTTGCTGTCATACAAGACTTATCATCCTTTGGAAAATGCTCATTAACAGCTGCGATACCTGTTCTTTCCGTTATGGGAGTGCAAGCATGTCCATTGCCAACAGCGGTTCTTTCTGCACAAACGGGTTATCCTAGTTATTTCTGGGAAGATTTCACATCCAAAATGAATCAATTTACGGAAGAATGGAATAAGCTCGAGGTAACCTTTGATGGAATATTCACTGGCTTCGTAACAGGCGGGGAGCAGATCAATAATATATTCCATTTCTTGGACACCTTTTATAAAGAAGAAACACGTTTACTCGTAGATCCAGTCATGGGAGATGACGGAGAAGTTTATGATATATTTAGCGACGGCCTGCTGGAGAGAATGAAGGACCTGGTGAAGCAAGCAGACGTCATTACACCAAATGTAACCGAATGCTGCCTATTATCGGGGCTTTCCTTTGAAAAACTGCAGAACTACTCAAGTGCAGAAGATTACATGAAAGCACTGGAAGAAACAGGTAAACATCTGCGCCAAGCAACCGGAGCTGAAGTGATTATCACCGGCGTGAATCCCCCTGCGCTTCCTGGTGACAAGCAGTCCATTGGAAATCTTTATATTGATAAAAACAACGCCTTTTACCAAGGTATGGAATATAACGGGAAGAGCTATTCTGGTACTGGTGATTTATTTGCATCCGTCATTATGGGAAGTATGATGCGTGGGGAAAACCTGAAAGATGCAGTCCAGCTTGCAGTAAAATTCCTCACTGAAGCTATTCATGATTCTTCGGTGGAAAGCGTCCCTGAAATCGAAGGAATTAATTTTGAAAAGTATTTGGGGATGTTGTTGTAATACGGAATTATGTTAATCTTAAAACTAAGAAATGAATCTAGTAACGGAGGGAATCATATGTCTTACTTCGCAGCGTTTTTAAAAATGAAAGACCTTGAATTGAGCCAAACGTTTAGACCCTATCATTTATCTTACTTGGAAGAGTTAGAAGAACAGGGAAAGATTTTTGCTAGAGGTCCATTGGAAGATGGAACAGGCGGGTTGGTTATTTATATTGCTGATAACTTTAAGGAAGCTAAAGAAATGGCAGAGAATGATCCGTATATCGTCCATGAAGCACGGGAGCTTTCCTTACATAAGTGGAATATGACGACTGGGAAATAATCGTTCTACTAAAATAACTACCCAAGTGAGGGATGCTGAGCTCCCTCACTTGGGTAGTAAAACTGTAAATAACTTTGACATGAATCAAAAAACTTTCAAACAGCTCAAGATATCATGTTCTTCATTTGCCGTGCTACTTCTTTCGGATTATCCGCACCTGTAATGGCACTGCCTACAATTACAATATCCGGCTTCTCTTGAATGATTCGAGGAAGTGACTCCAAGTTCACGCCACCGGCCACTGCAATTTTGAGGTCTAATCCTTTTACAAGGGAAAATAAATCAGTTTGAAAACCTTCCTGTTGCTGCCTGTCTTTTCCTAGATGCAGGCTGACTAATTGAACACCCACTTTCGATAGCTCTTCCATGCGATTCCTTGAATCGACTTCAAGTAAATCAATCATAATTTCGCCGCCTGACTCCTCAGCAACTTCAAGTGTGTCTTTAATAGTCAAATCAGCTGAAAATGCCATAACAGTAGTAATATCCGCTCCAGCAGAGAAAGCCTGTTTTGCTTCATGTTTACCAGCATCACAAGTCTTCATATCTGCTAAAATTTCATGGTTCGGATATCGGTTATGAATCTCCCTCACAATTGCCATACCATATTCTTTAATGACACCAGTTCCTACTTCAATGATGTCAATGCTTTCGCTCACCTCTTCGATTAATTGGAAACAACGATCCCACGAGAGCCTGTCCAATGCTAGTTGCAGCTTCATCGTTCGATCCTCTCAATCTCGCCGAGTTTTTCTTGTACTTCTTCATAATACGGGAGTCCCTCGTTATCTCCTACAACACTCACAACCATTGAGCCAATCGTATTACCGAAATGGAGCGTCTTTCCAAGCGGCCAGTCATTTAAAATTCCATAAAGGACACCCGCATTGAATCCATCTCCTGCACCTACCGTGTCGACGACTTTATTAGCTTTCACCGGTTTTGCATCAATGGTTTCACCATTGTAGTGCCCGACAGAGCCTTCACTGCCTTGTTTCACAGCGATAAAAGAGATGCCCATCGATTTCGCCTTTTCAATGATTACATTCGGATCCTTCTCACCAATGATGGTATCCATTTCTTCGGCACCAGCAAGCAGTATATCCACTTTAGGTAAGATGGATGATAAAACTTTCCTTGCTTCTTCTTTCGTCCACATCTTCAAACGAATATTCGGGTCAAAGGAAACAAGTAGATTATGTTTTTTCGCGAGTTCAATCGCCTTCTCCATCACTTCGATGTGAATATCACCAATAGCCGGATAGATGCCTGTAAGGTGAAGTATTTTTGCATCTTTAAAATATGCTTCATCCAGATCTTCAGGCGTTAATGTTAATGTAGGAGACTTATCACGATAATAAAATGTCCGGACATTGCCGTCCGCCATAATCTCCTTAAAGTTCAAGGAAGTTGGGTATCCGTCGACAAACTCAGTATGCGACATATCAATTCCTTCACCACGGGCAAAATTATAAATGTATTTTCCGAATTCATCATTGCCCAATCGGCTGATATAACCAGTTTTCAAACCAAGCCGAGCACAACCGATAGCGAGATTCAGTTCTGCGCCACCAATTTTCTTTTCAAATCCGTTTACAAATCTCATCGGCCCATTGGATTGGGGACTGAAGGCAATCATCGCTTCACCTATTGTTATAATATCATTCATATTCATCTATCTCCTTACAAGTTTTACTTGCTTAAAATTTCTACTTTACCTTCTCTGGCAAGAATGACTTTACTCGCCATCTCAGGGAATAGTCCCGTTTCAACTACCCCGGTCAAAGACTTCAATTGTTCATGGAGAGTCACTGGATTTTCAATTAAGTCGAACTTACAATCTAAAATATAATTACCATTATCGGAAATGAATACCCGACCATCCTTTTCCCTTAGTTCTGGGGTACATCCAAATGCAGCAATATACTCCATTGTCTTTTCATAACCGAAAGGAACTACTTCGACTGGTAATGGAAAGTTTCCCAACACGGATTTCACCTTTGATGAATCAGCAATGATTATCAATTCATCTGCAGCCTGATCAACAATTTTTTCTCTGACAAGGGAACCGCCTCCACCTTTTAAAAGATTCAAGCTTGAATCAACTTCATCAGCACCATCGATGGCAAGGTCAATCTGCTGTATTTTAGAGAAATCGGTTAATGGAATACCAAGTTCTTTTGCCAGTTTTTCCGTTTTAACCGAAGTCGGAATTCCTTTAATCTGAAGTCCCTGTTGCACCCGCTCTCCAAGTTTCCGCAACATATAGTTAACCGTTGAACCAGAACCTAGTCCAACTATCATTCCATCTCGTATATATTTGACAGATGCTTCTGCTGCTATCTGTTTATCCTCCATAGTAATTCACCTCTTAGCCGGTATTAAAATAATGCCGGGTTGATCAATTTTGGAATATAAAATGCAATTTGCGGGAAGAACGCCACAAACAGTAATATAACCAAAATAATTGCAATATATGGTATCACTGCAACGAAAGATCTTTCCACAGACATATTCCCGATCTTCGCTGCGAGTAATAAACATAGACCATATGGTGGTGTGATAAGACCAATCGCAAGTGTAATGACAACAATAAGACCTAGGTGCACAGGGTCTATGCCAAACTCAAGGGCTGTCGGCAGTATGACAGGAACAAATAAAATCATTGCTGGAATCGCATCCATAAACGTACCGATAAATAGGAAGAATCCAATGATAATCAAAATGAACAGCCATTTTGAACCGATATTGCTGTCAAAGAACTCTTGAGCCATAGCTCCTATCTGGTAATAACTCATCAGCTCACCGAGCGCACTGGCTGCTGCGAGAGCAAACAATGACAAGGAACTTAGTGCAAGCGTATCCATTAAAATCCCTGATAAATCTTTTACTTTTATCGTCTTATAATAGAACATGCAAACTATTAAAGTATAAATCGAAGCCACTGCAGCAGCTTCTGTTGCAGTAAAAAATCCACTGATAATACCGCCTATAATAATGACAGGTGTAAAAAGTGCTGGAATCGATTCTCCGAGTAATTTAAGGAATTTTTTAATTTCCACCCGTTCCGCTCGTGGATAATTGCGCTTAATCGCTACGATATAAACAAAAACCATCATTCCTACTCCTATGAGTATCCCCGGAACAATTCCACCAAGAAACAAAGCACCAATCGAAGCATTCGTCAGTCCAGCGAAGATAATCATCGGGATACTTGGAGGAATGACAACTCCTACCGTAGATGACGCAGCGGTAATCCCTACAGCAGTTTCTTTGTCATACCCTTTTTTCAGCATACTTGGAATAAGGATTTTCCCTACGCCTGCTGTATCTGCCTGAGCCGCCCCGGAAACTCCCGCAAACATCATGGAAACGAGAACGTTTGCATGGGCAAGACCACCGCGGATCGGCCCGACAATCGCTAAAGCAAGCTCAATCAACTTTTCGGAAATCTTACCGGAATTCATCAGATTAGCTGCAAGAATAAATAACGGAACAGCGAGTAGAACGAAGGAGTCCAGTCCGTTCACCATTGACATCGGCACCGTTGCTTCCGGTGTATATGGAATGCTGATAATACCAATTAAAGCAACGATCCCTATTACAAATGCAATCGGAACCCCAATAATCATTAACACGAGAAATATAGCTAGAAGTAAAAAGCCCATTACTCGATAACCTCCTTCGCTTTAACTGCTCTCACATGGTCAATCAGATGTGAAATGGAATAAACAATCATCGTCAGTGCCATAATTGGAATTGCAATCCACACGTAACCCATCTTCATTTCCGGCAATGTCGCCCATCTGTAGTTCCAAAACTCTGTAACGACCTGCAAGCCTAACAGGAAGATGACAAAATTGAAAACAATGAGCACTAAATCATTAAAAATGCTTAGTCCCGCTTTTTTCGCACCGGTCAATTTCTGTACAATAAAATCGAAGTTGAAATGTTCACGGCGATTAATCATAACTGCTGCACCCATGAATATTGCCCAAATGAATGAATAATTCGCCACTTCTTCTGTCCAGATGACGGAAATACCGAGATGTCTCGTTATAATTTGCAGTACAATGACAAAAACGAAGATGCATAGAAACAAAACACCAACAGTCATTTGTATTTTTTCCAAAGTGTTTACAAACTTCTTCATGTTTCTCTCCCCCTAACCCTTACTCTAAATCTCTGATCTTTTGAAGTAATTCTTCAGCTTCAATCTCCTTTACGAACTCATCTAAAATCGGTTCAGCCACTTCAATAAATGGTTCACGATCAATTTCGTTCACGACTGCACCTTCTTCAATTGCTTTTTCTTTATATTCAACATCCTGCGTATTAGTCGCTTCTCGTTCCGCAATCACCGATTCTTCGGCAGCCTTCAAAATAATTTCCTGATAGTTTTCAGGTAGGTTATCAAATTTCTCCCCATTAAACAAAACGAGTCTTGTCGTAAAGTCATGTGCAGTTTCCGTTATATACTTACCGTTCGGCGTTGTATGGTGCGCTTGCTGCACGAAGAACGGGTAAGCGTTTTCAGACGAGTCAACAACATCCTGCTGTAATCCTTGGTAAAGCTCTCCCCAAGAAATAGATGAAGGAATTGCACCTGTCGCTTGCCAGAAGTCAGAAATGACACCTGATGTTTGTGTCCGGAGAGAAACCCCTTTTAGGTCATCAATCGATTCCAATGGCTTTTTCCCATAGAAATGTCTGACACCAGCAGTCCAATAACCTAGTACTTTAAAGGAGTTATTCGACTTTTCATTAATAATCTCGGCCATTTCTTCCCCAACTGGCCCATCAATGGCACGAAGCCAGTGATCATAACTTTTAAACAAATAGGGTGCTGATAAAATATCAACTTCTCTAATACCTGTCTGTGTCATCAATCCCGGCGAAACGACTACGAGGTCGGCTGCACCCAACTGAAGTTTCTCGACAAGTTGGGATTCTTCTGTACCAATCGTTCCAGCATGGACTTCGACTTCAATTTTTCCGTCGGATTCATTTTCTACGACTTCTTTAAATTTCAATAATCCTGTCTGATAAGGATTATCAGGCGATGTCTGGTTATGAGCGGCAATCAATTTGATTGTTCCGTCCGCCTCCACTTCCAGTTCATCCGTTCCACAGGCAGATAATAAAAACACCATCAGCAATCCGAGTATGACCATAAAACTCTTACGCATGTTACAAACCCCTTTCGAATGCTTTCACTTTATCTGTATACTGTTTCGCAACAGCAGTTAATTTCTCGTAATCTTCTTTCGTATTCAATTTTCCTGCGTTTACGAGATTGCTCCCAATACCGACCGCAGCACTTCCCTTCGCAAGGTATTCCGTCATATTATCTAGCGTAATACCTCCTGTCACCATTGCTTTAACATGTGGCAGTGGACCGAGAATATTTTTTACATAATTTGGTCCAAATGTCTCCGCAGGGAAAATTTTGACCATTTTAGCACCGTGTTCATAGGCAGTTACTATTTCTGTCGGGGTGAGCACTCCTGGAATATTCAAGATCCCGTATCGGTTTGTCAGTTTCAGCGTTTCCGTGTTCAATGTAGGCGAAACGATGAAAGAAGCACCCGCCATAATGACAGCCCTTGCCGTTTCCGTATCTAGCACTGTCCCTGCCCCAATGTTCATTCTATCTCCGACATGTTTTACAGCTGTTTCAATGATGTGAAGGACCCGTGGTGTTTCTGCAGTAATCTCGACAGAATTGATTCCTCCTTCATGAAGCGCTTCCAATATAGGCACAATATTTTCTTCATTTGCTTTTCTGATAACGGAGACCACTTTCTCCTGTTGGATTTGTTGTTCTATACTCATTGATATCGCTCCTATTCTAAATTGGCGTGTTTTTGATTCAAACTTGTATGGCTGCTTTCGTCTTTATACTTTTCAAGAAGATAAACGATGACTGCATCGAGCAATAAATGTGCCGATTGGTCAAACTGATTGCCAAGAGGCTGGATCGTATCCGGTTCCATCCCTGTCCGCTTTTTTGTAGCAGCAGGGATGATGAGAAACTGGTCGCTGTAAGCACCTATTTTTGATGCTTTATTCGTTGTTACAAGCGCGGTTCTCGCATCAATTTCCTTTGCCTTCTTTGCATAGTTGACCAGCGAACCTGTACTTCCCGAGCCTGAAATAAGAATAAGCAGATCATCAGAAGCAATGCTTGGTGTGATCGTTTCGCCAACGACGTATACAGAATAACCCGCATGCATGAGCCGCATGGCAGATGTTTTCCCAATTAATCCGGAACGGCCCGTCCCTGCAATGAAAATCCGATTTGCCTCTCTCATGGCTTCGGCAAGTTGGATTGCTTCTTCGGAATTCACTTTGGCTAGAACTTCGCTGACTTCTGCAGCAACAGTATGAATGATATTATTCATTTTGCATCAACCTTTCTTCAGATGATTCTCTCACGATAATTTTTGGTTCGAAACGATGCACTTCCGGCTCGATCTTTCTATTTTTCCCTTCCATCAATTCGAAGAGGACTTGAACGGCTTTCTTCCCCATTTCAAATGTCGGTTGTTCAATTGTCGTCAGTGTTGGATTATAGATGCTTGCATAGGAAACATCGTCAATCCCGATAAGTGCCATTGTTTCAGGTATGTTTATGTCATTTTCCTTCGCATATTTCAATATTTCCAACAATGTCCGGTCATTAATCGCAAGTACCGCTGTTGGAGGATTAGGCAGGGCAAGAAAATCCTTCAACTTGTCCTTGATACTAGAAATTTTACCGTCGATAATGTAATCCGGATTATATTCCATATGATGTTTTTCCAGTGCTTTTTTGAATCCTTCCAACCGCTCCAGTCGTGGCGTCACTTTTGTCTCCAATGGAGGAGAAACCAATCCGATCTGGCGGTGGCCGTTTTTCACAAACTCATCGACTGCCAATTCAGCGGCAAGCTCATTGTCCAGTAAAATCGAATGGACAGGAACTTCTGGCAACAACCGATCCATAAAAACAACTGGATAATTACTTTTCTTGATTTCCTTATATAGCTCAACATTTCCACCAGTAGGAAACACGATAATTCCATCTACTTGTTTCGCTCGGAGCATCTCAATATATCTTTTCTCTTTGACTGGGTCATCTTCTGCATTACAGACGATGACATGAAAATCTCTCTTATTACAATAATCTTCGATAGCCCGAATAACCTGAGTCGAGAACACGTGCAAGATATTCGCAACAATGACTCCAATTGTGGAGGATGTTTTCTGTTTTAAACCTCTGGCCAGAATGTTCGGCTGATAATTCAATTCGATAATCGACTGTTCAATCCGCTTTCTAGTTTTACTGCTCATATAATCGAAGCGATTATTTAAATACTGGGATACGGTACTTTTCGACACGTTAGCATGTTTTGCTACGTCTTCAATTGTAGTTCTTTTCATACATTCACCTTTTTCATGTACTAAACCGATTTAGTAAACCGGTTTAGTAAGAGTTTACTATAAAAGAAAGCGCTTTACAAGGGGTTTTTATGAAATTTTGAATATTTAGGGTAAAAACGCACTCACATTGAGAAAACAATCCAATGTCATATTAATAGAAGAGATAACAATTAAGAGCCTTGTTGAGATTATACTCTACAAGGCTCTTGATAATTTAAATATTTATTAGAACGATAAAATAAATCAACATGTAAAATATTCAGGGACTAAAAAGTCACCTATTTCATCTCTCTCAACACAGCCACAAAGTACTCCCAATTATTCAACATCGACGGGATGCTCACATGTTCATTTGGAGTATGTACATCATACATATCCGGACCAATCGAAATGGCGTCTAAACCAGGAATTTTCTCAATGAAGATTCCACATTCGATCCCTGCGTGCACGGCGATAATTTCAGGATCTTTTCCTTCTCGTTCCTTATATACTTTTTCAAATAATTGACGTACTTTGGAATCTGGATTGTATGGCCATTCTGGATAATCAGAGGTGACTGTAAACTTGCAGTCTAGAATTTCAGCAACGAGCTTAGATTGATCAGCTATTGCATATTTGCGGCTTTTCACGGAACTTCTTGCATCACTTTCAATGATAATGGAGGAGTCCGTTGTTTCAAGTTTTCCTACATTAACCGAAGTCTCCACTAGCCCTTTGATATCCAAGCTCATATTCTGAATTCCATTCGGCAATAACATCAGTGCCTTAATTACCTTCTGTTTAGTTTCGTCCGAGAAACATGTCGCCGCTGAATTTTCGGCTTGCTTCAATTCAACGAAAACATTCGGATCAGAACTCGCAAACTCAAGCCTTAGAGTATTTGTCCACTCTTCTAATTTCTCACGTAACTTTGCCACTTCGGCTTCCGGCAATGCAATTGTAATGATTGCTTCACGAGGGATTGCATTAGATGCCATACCGCCGCGTACATGCTGGACGACAAATTTAAAGTCAGTGGATAAGTCATACAATAGACGTCCCATTAATTTAAGCGCATTTCCTCTTTCTTGGTCAATTTCCATTCCAGAATGTCCACCGATTAAACCTTTTACCGCTAGTTGGAAACTCACGTATTCCGAAGGCAGATTTTCTTCTATTAACGGTATCTCCAAAATGGTCTGTAATCCTCCTGCACTGCTGACCAATAGTTTACCGTCTTCCTCCGAATCAATATTGATTAAAATTTTCCCTTCAAAATGACTCGGATCAACGGATAATGCACCGTTCATCGTCGTTTCTTCTTCTGTCGTAATAACAACTTCTAATGCTGGATGTGGGATATCCTTTGCATCCAACAACGCTAATGCATAAGCAACCGCGACACCATTATCCGCTCCAAGTGTAGTATCTGTAGCGTGTAACATATCATCTTCAATTCGTAACTTTAATGGATCTTTTTTAAAATCATGGATGGTTCCATCATTTTTCTCGCAAACCATATCCATATGACCTTGGATTATAACGGCCGTTGCCTGCTCGTACCCTTTTGTAGCAGGCTTTTTGATAATAACATTCAGTGCTTCATCTTGAATGACTTCCAGTCCACGTTCATGTGCAAAGCCGACTAAATAATCACTGATTTCTTTTTCATTCCCTGAGCCTCTCGGGATCTGGGATATTTCATAAAAGTACTTAAATATTGGGTTCTCTATTAGTTCCTCTAAACTAGCATACATCGATTGTTCCTCCTTTTATCACAATTAGTATACCCACACAAATGAATGTACAACGAGAAGGAAAATTAGACCTACCGCATAAAGGATGAGGATTAACGGAATGAAAAAACGCGCCCATTTAATCCATGATAATCCTGCCAGAGCCAAACTAGCCATCAAATGACCATTGGTAGGAGTAAGTGCATTGGAAATTCCATCACCAATTTGGAACGCTAAAACGGCAGTTTGTCTGTGCACTTCAAGCAAATCAGCTAAAGGTGCCATAAGCGGCATTGTTAATGCAGCCTGTCCACTTCCCGAACTGACGATATAGTTGATGGCACTCTGTACACCAAAAATTCCAGCAACTGCAAATGTGGATGGAAGACCTTCAACTAACCCAGCTAATGAATGTACGATCGTATCAATTGTATTGGCATTTTCCAAAATGACTACTGCACCATGCGCCAATCCGACAGCAAGTGCTGCAACGACCATATCATTACAACCTTTAGTAAATGATTCGGCAATTTTATTATCATTCATCTTCGCAATGATCCCTACAATAACTCCCATGATTAAAAATAGGGATGCAATTTCCTTCATATACCATCCATATTTAATGATACCAAAAGGAATAATGATAATGGTAAGGAGAAAAGCGAGTAAAATAACAATTTTGCTTTTCGTTAATGAATGATTGGACGTCACTTTTTCACCTTGTGGAATCAACTGTCCATCACCATAAACAAGACTTCTCGCCGGATCCTTCAATACCTTTTTAGCATATCTCATGACATATAGACTCGCCACGATGATCAATACCGCTAGTAATACAATCCGGAAATGGTTTGTGC
The DNA here is from genome assembly GCF_042678205.1 of Oceanobacillus luteolus. NCBI lineage: Bacteria > Bacillati > Bacillota > Bacilli > Caryophanales > Bacillaceae > Oceanobacillus > Oceanobacillus luteolus. The sequence continues at coordinate 47,516 of NZ_JBHUDE010000017.1, read as the reverse complement.
CACACCTAAGTTAAATGGATTTGTAACAGCTCCCGCATAGCCAATGGACGTACCAATCATTGGGGTGGCGACTGCAATGATTCGGTCAAATCCCAGTTTCAATAGGAAAGGCAGCAGGATAATCAAGTATGGAATACTCTCTTCCGCCATTCCAAACGTTGCTCCACAAATCGCAAAGAATATCATTAATATCGGTATCAGGTAAATTTCGTTACCATTGAGTTTTGTAATCAACCGGTTAAATAGTGCTTCAATTGCACCAGTAGCTGTTAAAATACCAAATGATCCACCAACGATAAATAATAAGAAGACGATATCAGCGCTATGCACCATTCCATCAAATACAGCAGTGAAAATATCTAAAAATCCAGCCGGGTTTGCTTCGGTTTCCTGATAGGTCCCATTGATGACGACCGTTCTTCCATCTTCATTGACTTCCCGTTCATATTCACCAGCCGGAATAAAATAAGTTGTGATTGCTAAAAGAACAATAATGCCAAATAAAATGATAAACGTATGTGGTATTTTTGATTTTTCCTTGAATTTCGGTTCTTGAGGTTCCAGTTTTTCAGCCAACATGATGTCATTCCCTACTTCCTGAACAATTTCTTTTTAACACGTTATCACTTCATCTAGGTAAAGCGTTAAAAGAATAAAGTAATTATATACGATACTATTCGGAAAAACAATAGAGTTTGTCGAAAATCGTCGAAATATTTATGGCATCCTCGACATCCAGCCAGACAAAATAAAGGAAGTTATATTATAATAGAAGTGTACTTACAAAATACGACAACCATAGAGAGGATCAAATAATGAAGAAAGTTATAGCTGCATTTTTTGCAATTACACTCATATTCTCACCGATTGGAGATTATGTTTTCCAAGATACAGGTACAACAACAGTTGAGGCGAAGCGATATAAGTCAGGTAAAAAATCGTTTAACCCAGGAAGCAACAATAACAACAACTCATTCTTCCAAAACAATAAGAAAGACTCTTCGGTTAATAAATCCACTACAAAACAAAACACAAATAATAAAGGCGGCTTGATGTCAGGCGGTCTCATGAAAGGTCTTATGCTTGGTGGACTTGCAGGATTACTGTTTGGCGGTCTGCTTGGCAGCATGGGTATTTTAGGTTCACTGATCGGCCTATTGATTAATGCTCTTGCCATTGCGTTCATCATTGCTATCGCAGTGAAGATTTATCAATTATTGTTCAAGCGGAAAAAGAAAGAGGATTCGAATGTATGGAGAAATTAATCCTTCCTGAACAAGATATCATTAATGCACTCTGTGTTTATGTTTCGCGTAAAAAGCAAATAAAGCCAGAAGAAGTCGAGGTCGAATTAATGTTTGACGATGACACTGGTTTTTCTGCAGAAGTATTTTGGAATGGCAGGAAGCAAGTCTTGATCATGTCTAATCTCATTGAAGCAATACGACTATGGATTGAGGAATATCTGAACGGAGATCCTTTTGCTGGGATTAAGTTAGAGTTGGATGATGAACAAGGGATTATCGCGCTTATTGGATAAATGGGGACATAGGTACAGGTTCTTTATCCTGGTTCACATAGGGGATGGAAAGATTACCGTCTCCTTGAGTGGAAAAATAATTAAGGATTTGTGGATTACCATACCCACAAATCCTTTTTCCATTTAAAAATCGACCTATTCATAAAAGGGACGAGGAACCTGTCCCTAGTCCCACCAAATACCCATTCCCCATTCGGTTACAAAGTTTCATAGACAATTACAGCTAATCGTTGTAAATTAAAATGTAAGCACTTTCAATTTTGCGTAAATATGGATAAAAATCTCTATTTTCATATGACAATCAACAAAAAAATGTAAAGGAGGTTTATCTATTTAGGAGTTTGGCACTTTAACATAATAGGGGCATGACCCCGATGAGGAGGAATAGGATGCAGAAAAAAAGGATGTCGCTTTTATCTACTGTCGTAATCACTTCCGCAATACTTTTTCATTCAACAACTGTAATGGGTGCAAACCATTCACCTATCCATTCGCCAACCATTGAAGTAAAAGAAGAAAAAGAAATCACAAACGTCCCCCATCCCCGCTTTTCTTGGGATAACCCGGGTCCGACTTCACCAGTTCTGCACCCTGGGTCCATTAAGGGAGCTGGCATGGTAGAGGGACCACTTCATGCAATCGATCAAACCATGAATTCTTTAATTGAAGAAGGCATGATGCCTGGTGCAGTCACATTTGTAGCGAGACGCGGACACATCGTCCAGCATGAATCCTATGGACATGCGCTTCTTTATAGTGATGATGCAGGCAACTATGTCGATAACCCGATTAAAATGAAGAAAGACACCATCTTTGACCTTGCTTCCATCAGTAAAATTTTCACAACAACCGCCGCCATGATTCTTTATGAAGATGGACACTTTAAACTCGATGACCCTGTCGCTGATTACATCCCGGAATTTGCCGAAAACGGAAAAGAAAATGTGACAATCAGACAGCTTATGACACATACTTCAGGATTTACCTCTTGGGTTCCGCTTTATACGATTGGTGAGAATAGAGAGGAACGTCTTCAATATGTATTCCAATATCCACTAGCAAACGAACCAGGAACAACATACACATACAGTGATTTGAACATGATTACATTAGGAGCTTTAATTGAACGTCTTTCTGGACAAGGGCTCGATGAATACGTTTTTGAAAACATCACGAAACCACTGAAAATGACTGACACGATGTATAACCCGCCTGAATCACTAAAGCACCGAATCGCTGCAACAGAATATCAACCATGGACAAACAGGGGTGTCGTCTGGGGAGAAGTGCATGATGAAAATGCTTGGTCTTTAGATGGCATCGCCGGACATGCCGGAGTTTTCTCCACTGCCCATGACTTAGGAAAACTAGCTCATATGTTCATCAATGAAGGCAGATATGGCGGAAAGCGCATATTACAACCAGAAACAATCCAGCTCTTAGTTGAAAACCAAATACCGGAATTTCCTGGTAATGACCATGGCTTAGGTTGGGAGCTTTCACAAGGCTGGTATATGGATGCGTTATCGGAATCGTCCACTCTTGGGCATACTGGTTATACAGGAACATCAATCGTCGTTAATTTAAACAACGATACGATCGCTATCCTTTTAACGAACCGTGTCCATCCGACTCGTGAGACGGTATCCACAAACCCTGCACGTCGCGCGTTGTCGAGACATGTGGCAGATGCCATCCCGGTCAAATTACCGAATAAACGAGGGAAGGCATGGTTTGCCGGCTACGGTGACGAGTTGAATCGGCCTCTCACTTTGGAAGTCGATATCAAACAGGATGCGACATTACGTTTCGATACGTGGTACCGAACAGAACAGGGCTATGATTTCGGATTTGTCGAAGTATCAGATGATGGAGAAACATGGAGTCCGCTCCGCACCTTTTCAGGTAGCAGTGTCGACTTTGTAAAAGAAACCTTGGAGATTCCAGCAGGGACAACTCATATCCGCTTCCGCTATCAAACTGATGCAACAACGAACGGACGTGGTTGGTATGTAAGCAATCTTCAGCTTGCAGATCCTAGTCAGCGAGAATTACCGATTAACATAACGGAAAACGAATGGGAAAAGAGAAATTATTAATATAAAGGAGAGAGGGAAACCATGAAAAGATTACTGAAAGCATCGTTCATCGTGTTGTTGGCCATTGCATTAAGTATTAGTCCGAGCACCATGAAAACGAATGCCAAGAAAAAGGATTCCGGGAAAGAATTGGTCATCCTCGAAAACGTTCCAGAAGTGGAAGCAGAAGTAGTGAATGGTGAAATACAGTTGCAAGCATTAAATGTATATGAAGATGGCCACTTCAAAACCACATCCGATAACTTGAGATGGAATTCCAAAAATAGAACCGTCGCCTTTGTAGATCAAGATGGTACGGTGAGCCTTACAGGTAAAAATGGACGTACATGGATTTCGGTGACAGATGGCCAATCTCAAGATGAAATTGGCATTCACGTGCAAAACGGCGAAGCGGAAATCATCCAAAAGAAAGGCAAAAAATATAATATCATCGACAATGCCATTCAAGGGATGACAATCGAAGAAAAAATCGGTCAAATGCTCATGCCTGACTTCCGAAAATGGAATGGCGAAAACGTGACAGAAATGCTCCCGGAAATTGAACAAATCGTAAAAGACTATTCATTAGGCGGCGTCATCTTGTTTGCAGAAAATGTCGTGACAACAGAGCAAACAACAAGATTAGTAGCTGCTTACAAAGAGGCTAGCGAGAAATATGGATTACTGCTGACGATTGACCAGGAAGGCGGAATCGTAACACGTCTCCAATCTGGAACAGACATGCCTGGAAATATGGCGCTTGGTGCTACAAGATCACCAGAAATAACAGAGGAGGTCGGTAAAGTGATTGGCGCTGAGTTACAAGCACTGGGAATTAATATGAACTTAGCACCTGTACTCGATGTCAATAACAATCCTGACAACCCTGTCATCGGTGTCCGCTCTTTTGGCGAATCACCTGAGCTCGTATCAGACCTGGGAATTGCTTATATAAAAGGGATTCAAAGCAAAGGCGTAGCAACGACAGCAAAACATTTCCCTGGGCACGGTGACACATCCGTAGATTCTCATCTTGGCTTACCGGAAGTTCCACATGATAAAGAACGTTTACTGGAAGTAGAGTTATATCCATTCCAGCAAGCAATGGAAGCGGATGTCGATGCGATTATGACAGCACATGTCACTTTTCCAAAGATTGATGATACAAAAGTAATCTCCAAAAAAGATGGTACGGAAATCTCTTTACCTGCCACCTTGTCGCATAAAGTATTGACCGGTCTCATGCGTGAGGAAATGGGCTATGATGGCGTAATTATAACGGATGCATTAAACATGCTCGCAATTGCTGACCATTTCGGTCCAGTTGATGCAGTCATCCGCTCCGTCAATGCCGGAACAGATATCATTCTGATGCCAGTAGGATTAGAAGAAGTCGTTGAAGGATTACTAGAAGCAGTGGAAACCGGAGAAATTACCGAAGAACGGATTGAACAATCGGTGAAACGAATTTTAACGTTGAAGCTGAATCGCGGAATTATTAAACCAGAAACCCCAACTCCTGTAGACGAATTGGTACGAAATGCGGAAGAGGTCGTTGGACAAGATTTCCATAAAGAGGTAGAGGCGGTAGCTGCGAAGCAATCGATTACACTTCTAAAAAATGATCAGGTCCTGCCGCTGCAAGCAGATGAAAATGAAAAAGTCGTTGTCGTCGGAAACACTTATATCAGCAAACTACATGAAGCTATCAGTGATTACCACGCTAACATAGAACTAATCACTGCTTCAGGACCATTGACTGACGCACAGCTCGAACAACTCTCAGACGCAAGTGCGGTCATCTTCGGATCCTATACGTTTAATGTCAGTGGACGTGACCCATTGAGTCCGCAAATGTTGCTTGTGAACCAGCTTATACAAGAAGTCGATGCTCCGGTCATTGGAGCAGCCATCCGTAATCCATATGACATTATGGCATTCCCTGAAATTGATGCCTATCTGACACAGTACGGATTTAGAGATGCAAGCTTTGAAGCAACAGCCGCAACCATTTTTGGAGAAAACAATCCAACAGGCACATTGCCAGTTACAATTCCTGACCAAAACGGCGATGTCCTATACGAATTTGGTTTTGGACTTTCCTATTAAGTTTAAGTGAGGGGATCAGCCCCCCTCCTCTTCACTGAGGGTCTGAGCTTCCTATTAAAATATTAACGGAGGGATCACCAATGAAAAAAATACTAGTCGCGTTCGTAACGCTTACGCTCGTTCTTACGTCCCTTACGATGGCTTTCGCAGACAAAGGAGAAAGCAACGGGAAAGGCAAAGGGAAGAAAAAGAGCTTCCAGTTAGGTGTGGAAGTTCTATTAGATGAACAAAAACATCTCATTGAAGGAAAACGTGTCGGCTTAATCACAAATCCTACCGGAGTCGACCAAGAATTAAATAGTATTGTAGACCGTTTGTATGAAGACCCTGATGTTGAGCTCACCGCCCTGTACGGCCCAGAACACGGCGTTCGCGGTGATGCACAAGCAGGTGAATATGTGGAATTTTATATTGATGAGTCGACCGGATTGCCTGTTTACAGTTTATATGGACAAACGCGTAAACCTACTCCAGAAATGCTGGAAAATGTAGATGTCCTCCTCTTTGATATCCAGGATGTCGGTACACGTTTCTATACGTATATTTACACGATGGCATACGCGATGGAAGCTGCAGCTGAAAACGATATCGAATTCATTGTCCTTGATCGCCCGAATCCATTAGGCGGACATAAAGTCGAGGGGCCAGTACTCGACCCAGAATACGCATCATTCGTCGGTAACTATCCGATTCCACTACGTCACGGGATGACAGTCGGAGAATTAGCAACATTGTTTAATGAGGAGTTCGACATTAATGCGGACTTGACCGTCGTTGAAATGAAAAAATGGAAACGAAATATGTACTACGATGATACTGGTTTGGAATGGGTTTTACCTTCACCGAACATGCCTACATTAGATACTGCCATTGTTTATCCAGGCGCAGCATTAATTGAAGGTACGAACGTTTCAGAAGGCCGCGGTACGACAAAACCATTCGAATTGATCGGTGCACCATTTGTAAACAGTAAAGATTTTGCAGCTGCATTAAATGATTTGGAGCTACCTGGCGTTACATTCCGTGCGGCATCCTTCACACCGACCATTTCAAAACATAGCGGAACATTAAGTCACGGGGTGCAGATCCACATTCAAAACGAGAAAGCCTACAAGCCAATCGAAACAGGGCTTCACATCGTGAAAACCTTGCATGATATGTATCCAGATGACTTTGAATTCCGTGCAGAAAACAGTGCAGGTATTTCCTTCTTTGATAACTTGATTGGAAACGGGTGGATTCGTGAGGCAATTGAGAATGGTGAATCCGTTAAAGAGATGGAAAAAAGATGGAAGCATGATTTGAAGGAATTTGAGAAGGTGCGGAGAGGGTATTTGTTGTATTAAAAAGGATAAAGGGACAGTTCACTGTCTGTTTCTGAATGATGAAACAGATAAGGAAACTGTCCCTCTTTCTATTCGATAAAGCTAATAAATCATTCTTGTTATCTAAGGGATTTTTTCAGTGACCTCAGCCTATCCCCTTATCCCAACCTTATCATAAAGGAAGCCTAACCTTTATATAGTAGGTATTGTTTTACTTATTGCTTCAACTCACCAGCTGCTTTCGCACGAATTCTTGTAGCATTTCCCGGCAAGTAAGCAAGTGGCACATCTTCAATATCTACAATGACTAGACTGTCTTCATCTGCCCCTGCATTCATCGCTTCAGCCATAGCTTCTTCTTTCGCCTGTTTAATTGCGTTATCTCTTCCAACCTCATCTAATAGATAGATTTTTTCTATTTGACCACTGACTTGGGAGATAGCAGAACCTATTGCATTGGCAACACCGGAATGTTCTGGTCGAAGGACAACGGATGCACCTTTCAATTCAGTCGGGAATAGAACACTGCCACCGCCGACAAGAATGACAGGAGTTGGTTCAGCACTTGTTTTCATACGATCTACCGCTTCTTCAACCATTTCAACCATTTTCGCATAAACACGTTCCAATAATGCTTTATCTAAATGCTCAACTTTTGAAGGATCACCAAGTTCTACTTTACCTAATGCAACGGCAACATCCGTTGTCGTTAATGTGTCGCCTCCAAAAATAAGAGCCTTCTCCGGCAATTGGTATCCGACACTATCAGGGCCAATTGTGAATTCCCCATTTTCCAAGATACGTACAATCGTTCCTCCACCAAGGCCGATTGAAACAAGATCTGGCATCCGGAAGTTTGTCCGCGCTCCGCCAATTTCAACTTCCAATGACGATTCGCGTGGGAAGGAATTTACGAGAACTCCAACGTCAGAAGTCGTTCCTCCAACATCCACGACAATAGCATCTGATAAATCAGCTAAATAGGATGCCCCACGCAAGGAGTTGGTAGGACCACAAGCGACCGTGAAAATAGGATATTTCACTGCATATTCGACGGACATTAACGTACCATCGTTCTGTCCAAAGAAAACTCTCGCCTGAATGCCTTCATCTTCTAGTGCCTTGAGGAATCCATCAGCAGCTGTTTTAGCGACTTGAACAACAGATGCATTCAAAATGGTTGCATTTTCTCTTTCCAACAGTCCGACTGAACCTACTTCAGAGGACAGAGAGATGGCAATATCTTGCCCCAATACCTCTGTAAAAATATCCCGAGCACGCTCCTCATGAACGGTAGCTACCGGTGAAAAGACAGATGTAATCGCTATGGAATCCACTTCGCCCTTTACGTCATGTGCTATTTGGTACAAGTGCTCTTCATCTAATGTTGTAATTTCCCGACCATCAAATTCGTGTCCCCCGCGGACTAGATACACATATTTTCCGAGCGCATTCCGCAAATCTTCCGGCACACCGACTAAAGGTTTTACCGCCAACGTAGCCGGAGCACCAATGCGGACTACCGCAATCTTATTTAATCCTTTTCGTTCCACAATTGCATTCGTGCAATGTGTCGTTCCAAGCATGGCATAGTGAATATTTTCACGGGGAACATCAGCCTCCGTAATAACCGCATGCATAGCATCGTAAATACCAGTAGTGACGTCTTTCGTTGTTGAAGCTTTTGTTTCCGAGATGACCTGATTGTTTTCATCTAATAGTACTGCGTCTGTGTGGGTTCCCCCAACATCGATTCCAATTCGATAACTGCTCATTATTTTTCCCCTCCTTTGTTCACCAGTTCCTCGACAGGAACAAAGTCAACATCATAACCGAAATATCCTGGTCCCACCGTTTCGATACCTTTTTTCGTGCGCCACTTTGGATGACATGGGATACCAATGATGACACAACGTGTACCATAACGGATGCCTTCCGTCGTGATGGGAAGTCCTGTTTCTGCATCAAGGACTGCAATTAGATCTGGTGTGACACAGACCACTTGCTCACCTTTCGTGGCTAGTAAGTGTTCATTTTGGAAACGGAGCTGTAGTGTTTCCCCTTTATCATTGCCGATTCCTTCAAACGTTGCTATTCCACGGGCAAATCCAGTCTCCGTTTTCCGGTCGATATCGGTAACCTTTCCACGGAATAACTCAAATCCGCCAACGGTTTTCAACACTTCTTGAATCGCATTCACATTATTTTCTTTTGCGAGACGGATCGTCTTTCCAATCTCTTCTTCCAGCCTTAAAATATTTGGGATTCCACTTTCCCTCAGTTGTTTTCCGCGCATGGAATACATCGCATTCATCACAGAGCCGCCCATTTCAATCGTAGCTGCTCGGGCAATCCGCTCGGTCCATACATTATCAATCGTTGTCAACAATGCGCTGTTTCCTTTTTCATCTGCAATTACTGCCGGAGTGGCAGAGATTCCATCCAAATAGAAAGTAACCATCTGTAATTCTGGAAATGCTCGTCCCATCCCATCTGCATCCACTACCGGTAAACCTAATCTTGCCGCCAGCGCAAATGGAAGCATGGAATTGACACCTCCCGCTTCAATTGGAAACGTGGCATAGATTTTTTCATCTAAATATGCTTCTAATTTTTGAAAAGCTTCAATCGCTTCTTCCCCACTCGGAACTTTCTCCAACATGACGGTCGGAGCACCCATCATGGAAGATGGGACGACGAGTGCATCGTCCGGTACTTCCTCTGGGTCTAACACAGTCACCGGGCCAAATTCTTCAATAGCCTGCAAAGCCATCAGTTTTCCAATGTACGGATCTCCGCCTCCTCCAGTTCCAAGGAGTGCGGCTCCTACTGCCATATCTTCAATCTCTTGTTTGCCTATTTTTCTCATTTATTATAACCTCCTAATTTATGCCACTTTTCTAGTCAAACGATCCTTGTCGTTAAATTTTTTTATGATCACTGCTCCGATTAGATAAACCAACCCGCTGATGACAAGGGAGTTGATGGAAGGGATACCAAGTGGAACAAAATATCCTGAAGCAAATCCTGCGACCCAAGCAATCAATGTAATTGGATGTAGGCTACCAATATTCTCTGGTAATGTACCTTCTTTTCTAGTTTCATCCAATGCTTGACGATGAGTTTTAAGGATGAAATATTCCACTAACATGATTCCAGCGATTGGTGGAACGAGTACACCTAAAAATACGAGAAAATCAACAAAATAATCGAGAATTCCTATTACAGAAAGCACTGTTCCAATAATTCCAATGACAAGTGTCACGATACCGCGGTTCAGTTTGATGTTGAACAAAGAATCAAAAATATTCGTAAAGCCAAGGGAAGAAGAATATAAATTCAGATTATTGATTTTAACCGTTGATAAAATGACGACAAGTGCACCGAACCAACCGGCTGTGCCAACCATTATACTAACGACATCATTGGTTCTTGCAGCAAGTGCAAGCAGAACAGCAATCATATTAATTCCGAGTTCACCGATAAGTACACCAATCGTTGCCATCCAAAAAACATCTTTTCCACTCTTTGCAAAACGGGTGAAGTCTGGAGTAATGACAGCACCGATGATAAATCCCCCGGCTACCATAGTGGCAGCTGCTCCCATCGTCAATGGCTCCCCTGCTGGCGTAGCACCAATCAAATCAAGGATAGAATGTTCGCTTAACACTTGATAAATCCCAAAGCCAACAGCGAGTAAAAAGAGAGGAACCGTAATCGAGGCCGTAATACTTAACAGCTTAAATCCAAAAATTACTAGTACGGTAACTCCAAGTCCAGTGATCGTCGCAGCGACAGGAAGCGATAATTTTCCACCCGTTGCTTGGACAATTCCATTCGCAAAAACGGAATTTTGAACACCAAACCAGCCGATACAGGAAATGGCAATAACTGCCCCAATAATACTTGATCCATATCTACCGAACCCGGTCCAGCGAGCTAATAGACTAGTAGATAACCCTTCGCGAGCACCTGCATATCCAAGCAGAAAACTAATAACTTGTAAAATTACACTCCCTAACATCGTCGCCCAGAATGCTTCCCAAAATGACATTCCAAACCCTAAGGATGCACCCAACATGAATTGTGAAATCGTCGCTAAAGCACCTACGCGAATAATAGTAATGCTCCATAGTGATTGTCTTGCTGACATCGGCACTCTTGATAATGAAAAGTCGTCTCCAATATTTGCTTTTTGTCCCATTGCCTTGCCTCCTAATGTTGTCTGATTTATTATTGTCATTCTCGCGAGAAGTAACTATCATAGCTTTCTAGTTTTGCTACATAAATCTATCAAAAATGCTGATGTCTTTTATACAAAACTTGTCATTGTTTTCTCAAGACTGACGTCACCTATTCAGAAAACGATTGCTTGATATATTTCTCATTGATTTCCTCACATAAAGATTGAATAATTTTTTCAGCAAGCGTTATTTGTTCCTTTAAGACTTCTCCTTCGTAAAGCTTAATTCCCCAGAAAACTCCATTCCCAATTAGGATAAATTGTTTAACGATGCAGTCCACTTCATTTGTAGCCATCCCCGGATATCTTTTTTTAAGGATGGATTCCAACGATTCTGTAAGCCAATCATTGTATCGCAGCATATGATTATGGAGATAATCGGATATTTCATCTAAGGGAGAAGTAACTAGGGAGATGTATGCATTCGTTCCCTGCATATCATCCGTATGATGATCTACAATCCCTTGAAGCATCGCGTTAAAAATCTCTTGAATTGGTTTATCTTTATGTTCCTTTAAAATGTTCTCCATTTTACAAAAGTGGTTGTCAAGCAGGTGCTGAAATGCAGCAATAAACAATTCTTCTTTATTTTTATAAAAATAGTATATCGATGCAGGTTTGATTCCGACTTCCTCTGCGATTTTCCGCATCGTCGCACCATTATATCCATAATTGGAATATTGATTAAGTGCTGCTTGTATTAGTTTGGTATGCAATATATCACCGCCTAACAAGTGTTAGGTGCAATTATATTCATTTTATTTTTTTCTGTCAATTAGTTTTTTGATAATTTTCGCTTGGTAAAATTTTATAGTTTTAATAGAAAGCGCAACCTATATTGAAAAATAGCCATTTTACAGAGTCCGCGAAATTTTCATTTATTTTTCTCTTATTTGCTTTTCGCATCATCACACTGTACTTCTATATTCCATTCGAAATAAAAAATAAATACATGAAGCTAAGGGGCGACTTTACAGTGAAACTATCCCCATCTTCTGGATGAATTTTCCAAAATCATGCCAAAAGAAAAGACACCCAAGTGGATGCCTTTTCTTTTATTACTTCCCTCTTACATTTCAAATGATTAGTTTGAATAGATTAAGTTCAAATCCCATACAAAAATCAAGCTACTATCCCATTTATATTGGAGTAGTAGCCTTTTTAAATACCTAATCATTTTTTTAAATCACATGACATAACTCTTGCTACTTACTGCCTCTCCCAAAAACGTCCCTTCGCAACCGCAGCTACAAACTCCTCTTCAAAGCCACTATTACCCTCAGCCAACACAACACCAACTAATTTTTCTTGGTCTTGTTCCGCTAAGTATTTCGCTCCTGTTGTTGCGATACCGATTGGCTTGAAGTATTTGTACTGCATATTTACAAATTCTTGGACTTGATCATCGAACTTCTGCTGATTTTTACTAGTGCCGCCTACAACATATAGACTATCAAAAAGAGTTGGATGGGTTGTCAGAAATGTATCCGTTACCTGCAGTGCCGTTCCGTTCGTCCCTTTCACTTCACCAAGCTGATCACTGACGATATGGACAAATGTCCCTTCTTCTTTAAGCGCTGAAAGTGTTTTTTCCACTTCTTCATCATTAAAGTCATCGCCGATCAATATTGCAACTTTTTTCGTGAATGCAGAAGGTGGTGTATTTGCAAGACTGATTGCTTCCGAACTTTCTGTTACCGGGACATGGGAACCTGTTGGAGGTTCGACGCCAAGATTTTCAGCAAGTGCCGTCGCCATGTCTTTATCCACATTCACCCACATGTTTACGTTTTGTTCACGTACAGATTTTGATTTTACTTTCTGCAGGTGGAATGTTAATGTTTCTAACAGATCTTTCTGCTCTACTGTTGTCAGGCTGTTCCAGAACATTCTTGGTTGAGAGAAGTAATCCTCAAACGAATCACTTGGAACTTCACTCGATTTATGTCCTTCGACCTTTTCAGGATAATGTCCAAACCCGCCTTCTTCTTCACTTGCTTCTCTTGGTGTATTTTCTTGTAGTGAATTCTTATGGAAATGGACTGGGTCCGTATCAATTGGATGTTTTTGATAGCTGTTTCTTGTATTTTGATTTCGTTCATTAAGCGGTCGGTTTACCGGAATATCGTTGATGTTTGCTGAGTTTTGACGGTAAAGCTCGGTATCCCGATATGCAAAGATTCTTCCTTGTAGAACTGGGTCATTTGTGAAATCAATACCAGGTACAAGGCTGGAAGGATCAAATGCTGATTGCTCTTCCTCGGCGAAGAAATTATCCATGAGTCGGTTCAATGTCATCTTCCCAATGGTTTCAACTGGTACAACTTCTTCTGGCCAAAACTTCGTATCGTCCAGAATGTCAAAATCATAATTCGTTGCATCTTCCTCTTCAATCAACTGAACACCAAGCTCATATTCCGGATAAGCTCCTGTTTGTACCGCTTGTATAATATCATTGCGGTGAAAGTCCGGATCAATTCCACCAATAATATTCGCTTCATCAAGCAACAGGGACTGGACACCTAATTTTGGTTGCCATTTGAAACGGACAAAAGTGGATTTTCCTTCGTCATTAACGAAACGGAATGTATTGATTGGCCAACCTGCCATTGTGCGCCAGCTTCTCGGACGTCCACGCATGGACATCAGCCACATGATCATATGTGCAGATTCCTGGTTATTTGCAACATAATCCCAGAAATTATCGTGTGCAGTGGTAGCTTGCGGAATATCCGTCATCGGATTCGGTTTTGCAGCATGGACCACATCCATAAACTTCATTGCATCTGAAACGATAAACACTGGAAATTGCAGAGATAACGAATCATAGTTACCTTCTTCCGTATAAAATTTTACAGCAAAGCCACGAATATCCACTGCCGTATCCTTTGACCCTTTATTTCCCTGGAATGTAGAAAAACGGGTAAATACTGGTGTCTTTCTGCCTGCTTCCTGTAAGAAATGGGCTTTGGTCAGATGTTTCAGTGATTTGTATGCTTCAAACTCTCCATATAATCCAAAACCTCTGGCATGTACCACTTTTTCCGGAATACGCTCCCGATTGAATGCTGTCTGTTTTCGATAAAAATGAACATCTTCATAAACTAGTGGACCGCGTTTTCCTGCACGTAAAGTTGTTTCCGTATTAGAAACTTTCACCCCGTTGTCGTCTGTCAGGTGACGGTCTTCACCTGTATTCTTTTTACGTTCCACCTCAAGTTGTGCATCTTTATGATCCATTGGTTCCTGTTCGTATCTGTCATCTTTTTCATTAGCCATGTCCATCCACATCCTTTAGCAAAACTTTTTGTAATCATTTGACACATTCCCGACCTATCCGTTTATTAAACTTGACTTTTTGGGCGGGTTGGCAAAGGTTCTGGGAGTATCGATTGGCATGAATTCTTTGATTGTTTATTGCAAAAAAAATAACCTTGCACTTCAGCTAAGCAAACGTGCAAGGTTATTTCCCGGGGAATATTGTCTGTTTTTGGAATACTTATCGACAAAATACGTCAATGAGACTCCATTATTTGGTATTCAGTAAAGAAACAAAGGGATATAAAGGAGTACACCAAGAATGAACATTGTCACGAGCAGCAAAATACTTTTCCATCGCTTTTTCCTCCAAAATAATAAGGAAACAATAATGCTCTGAATGAAAATTAGAGTCGCACCAATCATGACCAGCAGTAAAGAACCCATAAAAGTTCCTAACATATTTACGATAAGACCGACAGGCATTAGGGCGATTGTTAAGATTGCTGCTGGACTGTTTTTAATACGCTCCAGTATTTTTTTCTTATCCGACTCCGTATATTGATCATATTCAACGAGCGCAAACCAACCTGTAAGTACGACGATCGCTCCAAGCACCGAAAATGATCCCATAATCAACCCTCCTACTATCCTTCTATTCGTACTGATATTTAAAACTCCTCTATCTATCATTCTAACCAACAAACATAATTATGAAACTAAATGGCAACTTTCCACGCTATTCCTTCACTAACGAATAAATATTTCAACATCGGGTATAGACGATTAAACGCAAAAAGGAGGACTTTTTGATGGATAAAAAAATAATCGGCGGTGTATTCTCGGATGTAGCTACTACAGAACAAGTCATTACAAAATTGAAGGAACAAGGCTACACTTCCAATAATATTTCTGTATTTGTGCACGATAAAAGTAAAGCAAACGTTCTGGAAGATGAGACACGGACTGGAGTCATTACGGATGATGAAGGTCGTGCGAAAAATGCTGGTAAAGGAGCTGGTATCGGAGCTGCGACTGGCGGGTTGCTCGGAGGACTAAGCGGATTAGTTTTAGGACTAGGACTCTTAACCATTCCAGGTATTGGTCAAATCGCCGCAGCAGGTCCGATTGCGGCAGCACTGACTGGAGCTGGAATTGGTGCAGGCGGCGGTGGTATTGTCGGTGCTCTTGTTGGACTAGGTATTCCAGAAGAGCAAGCGAAGCAATATGAAGGTTTCCTTAAAAACGGAAAAATTATTGTACTAGTTGAAGCCGATGAAGAACATGAAAACCTTGTTTATGCCACATTCATGTCCCATGATACGGAAAATAGAGGTATGTATCCAGAGCATGCAACTACGAGAAGCAGACGTGCAGATAGATTTTAATTGTAATGAAAGGGAGATGTTGTCATGACATCTCCCTTTTAGTATACGTATTCCTCTTCATACCTGAACTCCAAATTTATACCTAGTAACAGAATAATATTTTTCACCCGGTTGTAAAAGGATGCTTGGAAAATTACTGTGGTGGATCGCATCAGGTGGAGCTTGAGTTTCCAGACAAATTGCAATGTGCTTAGAAGACTTCTTTCCTCCTTGCATCACCAAATCATCACCTAGATTATTAGATGTATAGATTACGACACTGGGCTGGTTTGTCTCCACCGTTAGTACCCTGCCGGATTTCTTTTCACTTAAAGTGATATTACTAGCATCCTCTTTCAGCATAAATGGATGGTCGAATCCATTCCCTGTTAACTCAATTTGCGGATGATTTGATTGGAATACTTCTCTCAATTCTCTTCCTCTTCTGAGATCAAATACAGTTCCATCCACTTCCAGCATGTTACCTGTCGGAATAAAGTTCTCATCCAACTCTAGAAAACGGGTACTATCCATTTTCAATTCATGGTTTCGTATGTCCCTTTTAAAGTTTCCCGATAAATTAAAATAGCTGTGATTCGTCAGATTGAGCAACGTCTTTTTATCGGTCTTACCTTCAATCATCTGGGTCCATTCATTTTTATCATTCAGCAAATAAGTTACGGTTGCTGTCACGTTTCCTGGATAGTTTTCTTCTCCATCCTTGCTCAGATACGTGAATTCAACTCCGATTTGATTTTCCTTTCTGAGTATCTTACCTTCCCAAATCTTTTTATGAAAACCTTCCACACCACCATGAAGATGATTTGGACCTTCATTTTCAGCAAGCTTATAGATTTCATCATCAAGTTGAAATGTGGCACCCTTTATCCTTCCAGCCACTCTTCCAATAATTGCCCCAAAGAAGGCAGGGTTAGATAAGTAATCTTCTACATGATCAAATCCGGCAACGATATTTTCAAAGTTTCCATCTTTATCGGGTGTTAAGATTTCAGTAACGATACAGCCTAGATTCAGAACGGTCATCTGTATTCCGTTATTATTTTTCATCGTATAAGCGATGATTTGTTTACCTTGTACACTGCCTATAACATTTGCAGAAACATCCATCGTCACCTCTCCTTTACATCACAATAGTAGTCCACAAGTAGAAAACCCGTGGACTACTGTAGCTCTATACTAATTCCTATATTCCATCAACTGTTCATTCAACTCTTTCGTTTTACCATATACCCCTTGGTAAATTTTAAAGAGCCCTTTATACTTCTCTACATTTTCAGGAATCGGAGTATACACTTTATCTTCCTTCAAGAAAGCATCAGCACAATCTTTTAATGAGCCAAACCAGCCACAACCATAAGCCGCTAGCATAGCAGCTCCCATTCCTGGTCCTTGTTCACTTTTCAGCTTGATAATATTCGCTTGAAAAATATCGGCTTGCATTTGCAGCCAAGTTTCATTTTTTGCTCCTCCGCCGATGGTGACAATTTTATCGATTTCCTTTCCATGTTGACGGAATATTTCTACGGACTCATTTAAGGAAAAAGTAATCCCTTCTAGAACAGCACGAGCAAAATGCTTTTTTTTATGTGTTCCATCCATTCCGATGAAACTTCCCCGAATTGTTGAATCGACGTGCGGGGTTCTTTCCCCTACAATATACGGGGTGAAGATCAAGCCATTTGAACCGATGGATACATCCCCCACATCAGCTAATAACTCATCGAAACTGATATCCTCAGCGAATGTATCCTTAAACCAGGACAAGCTATGCCCAGCAGACAAGGTCACACCCATCGTATAAAATGCACCCGGTGCCGCATGATTAAAGTAATGGACTTTTCCTGCAAAATCCTTCTCATCACTAGCTTCATAAGACAAGACGACACCCGACGTCCCGGTACTTACTAATGTTTTTCCGTCTTCCAAGATTCCCGAACCAATTGCTCCACATGCATTATCCGCTCCGCCAGCAAACACCTTTGTACGTTTGCTAAGCCCTGTAATTTCCGCAATTTCTTCCGTTATTGTTCCAACTTCAGCATGTGATTCCACAAGTGGTGGGCAAGCTTCTCGAGTGATTCCTAAGCTTTCACAGATTTCATTACTCCATGTTTTTTCAGCAACATCCAAGAGGAGTGTTCCTGCAGCATCAGAGTATTCCATGTGGAGTTCTCCAGTCAGACGATAGCGTACATAATCTTTAGGCAAGACAAATGTATTTACTTCAGCAAAGATATCCGGTTCTTGTTTTTTCACCCAAAGTATTTTAGGAAGGGTGAAGCCTTCTAACGCAGGATTTTTTGTAATCTCCAATAAGCGTTCTTTTCCAACTCTCTCATAAATCTCCTGACATTCTTCCGTTGTTCTCGTATCATTCCAGAGAATCGCATTCCGCAACACTTCATTTCGATCATCAAGCAGAACTAAACCATGCATTTGTCCCGAAAAACTGAGTCCTTCGATTTCTTCAGGTTGCCCTGTAAAATTTTTCATAAGTTCTGCCAGCCCAGCCATCGTTTGGTCCACCCAATCTTGTGGGTTTTGCTCACTGTATCCGGCCCTTTCCTGGAGGAGCGGATAAGACTTCGATACTTCCTGAACGACATCTCCATGCTGGTCCACTAATAATATTTTCACTGCACTAGTTCCTAAATCAACACCAATCACATATTTCATCTTTCCCCACCTGCTTTTCCTATAATAAAAGACGAAGTGGGCTACCTGTTCTTCGTCTTTTATTATTTTGGTTAATCGTTAAAAGTTGTCAATAAGTATTGATTAATCGTAGCTTTAATACTTTCCTGCTTACCAGATGCATGCTGGATATCCTTCAAATCTAACGCGTACGCTTCTAATTTCTTCAAGTCTGTATTACCTTCCACAATATCCAAGCCGATGCCTTCTGTATACGATTGGTAACGATCTTCAATAATTCCATCCAATACGTTATCATCGATTAAGCTCTGTGCCACTTTTAGACCGATTGCAAAGCTGTCCATACCCGCAATATGTGCATGGAACAGATCTTCTGGTGTAAATGAACCACGGCGTACTTTCGCATCAAAGTTCAATCCTCCGCGGCCTAAGCCACCATTTTTCAAAATTTCATACATGGCAAGTACGGTCGTATGCAGGTCAGTCGGGAATTCGTCGGTATCCCAGCCGAGTAACGGATGACCTTGGTTTGCGTCTACAGAACCTAGCATGTTATGGATTCTTGCATAATGCAATTCATGTTCAAATGTGTGACCTGCAAGTGTTGCATGGTTTGCTTCAATATTGAATTTGAAAATATTTTCTAAGCCATAGTGTTGTAAGAAAGCATATCCGCTCGCCACATCAAAATCATACTGATGAGATGTTGGCTCTTTTGGTTTTGGTTCAATCAGGAACTGTGCATCAAAGCCAATTTCATTTGCATAATCTTTTGCCATATGGAAGAAGCGCGCCAGATTATCCAATTCCAGCTTCATATTTGTATTCAAGAGAGTCTCGTATCCTTCACGACCACCCCAGAATACATAGTTTTCGGCACCTAATTCCTTTCCAACCTCTAAAGCCTTCTTCACTTTAGCTGCTGCATACGCAAACACATCTGCGTTATTGGATGAAGCCGCTCCATGGACAAATCGTGGATGACTGAAGTTGTTCACTGTATTCCAGAGCAATTTCGTCTTGCTGTCTTTCATGTAATCTTTGATCATCGCTACAATAATATCCAGGTTTTTATTCGTTTCCCTTAATGTATCCCCTTCAGGAGCGATATCCACATCATGAAAAGCGAAATATGGGGCATTGATTTTTTCAAAGAATTCGAATGCTGCTTCGACACGTGCTTTCGCTAAATCCAAACCTGTATACTTATCCCAAGGGCGGACGGCAGTGCCGACACCGAATGGATCGGATAAGTCCTCTGTAAATGTATGCCAGTAGGCAATACCAAAGCGAAGAATCTCTTCCATTGTCTTTCCACCGACTTTTTCTGTCGGATTGTAAAATTTAAAGGCTAATGGATTCGTTGATTTTGGACCTTCGTACTGGATTTTCTCAATTGTTTTAAAGTATGTCATGAATACACCCTCCTAATAATGTTGAAACTTCTTGAAAGTAATGTTTCTACTATTTGAATCACTCTACACTCAGTTAGTATAGCAACTGAACTGAGTTTCGGTTTTAATCCCTTATTTATTCATCTATCAATCTCTATATCTTTTAAAATCTCCCCGTTTATCCTCTTCCAACCATTTTCTTTGTTGTCTGGATAGATAAAGAGAATTTGATGTCGTATAATACTTGTACATCATTGACAATTTGAACAGGGGGAGATTATTTGAACAACGCAATGGGCAAGCTCTATTCCATATTCGAATGGATCACCAGATTTGCCTTCTTGAATCTGTTATGGATCCTTTTCACTTTGCTCGGTGGCGTCATCCTCGGATTTTATCCTGCGACCATCAGCATGTTTGCCATGGTCCGCGACTGGTTGCGAGGAAAATCAGACATCCCGGTCTTTAAGAATTATTGGAATTACTATAAACAGGACTTCTGGAAAAGTAACCTTTTAGGAATCTTTATTAATGTTCTTTTCGCTCTCATCGCCATAGATATTTATTACATTCAACATGCAAATGAACAACTTACCTGGACGTATGTCCCGTTATTCGCATTCATGCTGATTATCCTTATCTATTTGTTTTATATTTTTCCGAGCTTCGTGCATTACGACTTGAAGATTCTGCCACTCTTGAAAAATGCATTCTTAATTATGATCATTAGTCCGATACATAGTTTCTTGATGATGGTCTGTCTCATTTCCATATTTTTCATTATGCAAGCGGTACCAGCATTATTTTTTATATTCGGTGGTACAACCTATGCATTTATCACCACTTGGCTTAGCTTGCATGCTTTCAATAAAATTCAAGAAAAACAACAAGCAAACTGACCATTCACACCATTTCTTCCCAAGCGGCTGGAGTGGTGTGTTTTTACCCTTTCACAGCGCTGGCCGTGATTCCTTCCATGATTTTGTTGCTGAAGAATAAGAATGCTATGATGATAGGTAATACACTAATCACCAACGTCGCCCCTATCGCACCCCAGTCCGTCATATACTGTCCGATAAAGTTTTGGATACCAACAGTAAGTGTTTTATATTTATCGGAACTGATAAACGTATTGACGAATACGAATTCGTTCCAATTGTAAATCATATTAATGATCACGGTTGTTGACATGATTGGCATCGATATCGGAAGAATAATACTGAAGAACATGCGATGGATTGAACTTCCGTCAATGATCGCCGCCTCTTCAATTTCCCGAGGGATCGTCGTATAGAATCCGTATAAAATCATAACCGTAATCGGCAAATTATAAGTGACATACGTAATGACGATAGATAATGGATTATCAATTAAATTGACATTTAAAAACATGTTATACAAAGGAATCAAAGCGGAATGAATCGGAATCATAAGACCCATCATAATAATCCCTAGAACCAGCCCACTTAATTTCCATCTCATCCTCGTTATCGCGAACGTTGCCATACTTGCAATGAGCACCGTCAGTACTGTAGCAACAACGGTTATCCAAATACTGTTCCAGAAATATGTTCCAATCCCGCCTTCAAATACTTTTAAATAGTTCTCCCATTTCGGATCCAGCGGAAGCGCAAATGGATTACCCGCGAATATCTCTTGGTTTGTCTTTAAGGAAAACGTGAACAGCCAAATGATCGGGAATATCTGGAAGACAGCGACTAAACCTAAACAAATATAAAGTATCGTAAGACCAAGTCGACGCATCTGCAATCCTCCTCTTAGTATTGAATTTCCTCATTATTTGCGGTTGCTCGGCGAACAACGATTGTAACAATCAACGTTATGATCAACAGTAAGAAACCAATGGCACTTCCATAGCCGAAATCATAACTAGAGAAGGCTAACTTATACATGTACGATGCCATCACTTCACTAGCTCCGTTCGGTCCTCCACCTGTCATTACATAAATCAAGTCGAAGTATTTTAATGAACCGACAAAGGATAATACAATCGTAACTTTAAATACGTTCATCACTAATGGAATTTTGATTTTCATCGCTATTTGCAATGGAGACGCTCCGTCAATTTTGGCTGCTTCTATCAAGGATTCCGGGATGTTCTTTAATGCAGCGTAGTAGATTAAGATGTAGAATCCCGCATATTGCCAAATGATAGGAACAAATATTGCAAACAGCACAAGATCGTTATCTGCCAACCATGCTGGAGGATTATCCACTCCAAGAGACATGAGAATACTATTCAACATACCGTTTGAAGGGTTATACACTTTGATCCACAACTGAGCAATGGCAACAGAGGATAAAAGCATTGGTATTAAGTATATTTTTCTAAGTAGATTTGTACCTTTTAATTTAGACGCAAGTATTAATGCAACTGCTAAATAACCGATCAGACTAAGACCAGAAAATATCGCCAACAGGAAAGAATGCTTGGCACTTTGCCAAAACTTTGCATCTTGTAATGCAACAATATAATTATCTAGTCCGATAAACTCCATCGCCCCTATGCCGTCCCATTTCATTAACCCAAAATATCCTGAAAGAAATAATGGAATAAGGATTAGAACAGCTATCAAAAGGATTGCCGGGAGTGTATATAAGAAAATGATCCACTTATTGGACATCACTTTATTCATGATATTCAACCCCATGTTATCGATTTGGAAGTCCTTTTCTCTAAAACTGTTAGATAAGAAAAGGGCAATAGATGCCCTTCTCTCATCTGTTTTTCATAGTAAAACCAAGGCATCACTCTTGAGAAAGTGTTTCTTCATGCGTTTTTGCAAAGTCTTCAGGGGTTACTTCACCACCGAATAATGCTTGAATCATATCTAAATGTACTTGAGCGGCACTTGCACTCATTTGGACATCCGCATACAATGTGATATTTGTCGCTGCATTCAGATCATCTAAAACATCCACATACATTTGCGGGAGATCCAATGCATCGGTGTCTACCTTCGTTGCAGGGATAACCCCAACATCAGTCACCGCTTTTTCTCCCCATTGCTGCACGAAGTAAGAGGCGAATGTCTTCGCTTCTTCTTTGACATCCGAGTTCTCCGCTACAAATAGACCAACACCAGGTCCACCTACATAACTGTCCGTTGTTCCACTGCCATCAACCGTCGGGAATTTGAAGTAACCGACAGAGTCTCTGAACTCTTGCGGAACATCTTCATTTGTCGTAAAGTTCGGCAAGTCCCAAGTAGCAATCAGGTACATCGCTGCCTGTTCAGACATAAACATGCTCTTGGCTTCTTCGTCTGCAAGTCCATTAAATCCGGAAATGAATGAGTCAGCATCTACAAGATTCTGAATTTCTTCCGCAGCTTTCACTAATGCAGGGTCTTCGAAAGAGATTTCCCGGTTGATTGCTTGGGTCAAAGCATCTTTATCCCCGGCAATCCGATCTGCTAAGTACATGTACCACATCGAACCTGTCCACGCATCTCGGTTTCCAAGAGCGATTGGATTGACACCGTTTTCATTTAAGGTTGCAACAATTTCATTTAGTTCATCTAATGTTTCCGGTTCTTCCAAACCGTACTCATCAAAGATTTGTTTATTATAAAAGATTGTAGAGATATTCAACTCTAACGGAAGTCCATGAACACTATCATTAATTGTGAAGGCTTCTAAAGTTCCCGCTACAAAATCATCGGCTAATTCACCTTCAACTACATCATCAAGAGCAGCAAATTTGTTTCCGTTGACAAATGGCTCCATATAACCAGCAGCCCATGTCATCCCAACATCAGGCAATTCATCAGAAGTAGATAATACCGTAATTTTATCTTTATATTGCTCATTACTTAGTACTTCAAGTTCGATTTTAATATCTTCATGTTCTGCTTCAAAATCTGCAATAATTTCGTTTACCACTCGGTGATGCTGAGCAGAGCTTCCTTCAGGCCATAAGTGCATGAACTTTACTGTCTTTGCATCAGATGAACTAGTCGCTTCGGCTTCTCCCCCATCATCCCCGCTACAAGCAGCCAAAAACAAAGCCAACACCAGCAACATCGCAGGAAATGTAAACGCTCTCTTAAAATTCATCATTGAACCCCCTAAAAGTATTTTGATAGCTTATCCTCCTAAGCTTATTTTTATAGTAGCAGACAAAACATCGTTTGTCTAGTGGATGAACAAAGTTTGTAGTAAAGTAAAATTATGTGCTATACTATTCTCAAAACGTGAAAAGAGTTGAAAAGATGAAGAGTACTAAAACATGGAACCAGCAAGTTGTAAAGCAAGAGAACAAAGCTTTAGTTCTCGAAACAATCATAGCAAACTCTCAGATCTCAAGAGCGGATATCGCCACTTCCACCGGACTGAATAAAGGGACCGTTTCATCCTTAGTGAAGGAATTATTGGATGAACAATTAATTAATGAAGTTGGTCCTGGTAAATCCAGTGGAGGCAGAAGACCGGTTATGCTACTCTTCAATGAACTGTCTGGTTATTCCATCGGAGTTGACTTGGGTGTCAATTATATTCTCGGTGTGTTGACAGATTTAAGGGGCAATATCTGTCAAGAGAAAAAGACGAACATCAGTGATTTAACGTATGAAGAAATCTTGGAAGAACTGTTTGCAATCATTGACACACTCATTAAATCCGCACCATCCAGTCCATATGGAATTGTAGGAATTGGAGTCGGTGTGCCAGGTATCGTCAACAAAGATCAGAAAATTTTACTTGCACCTAATCTGAATTGGAAAAGCATCGACTTGAAATCAGAGTTGGAGAATAAATATAATCTCCCAATTGTTGTAGAGAACGAAGCGAATGCCGGAGCTTATGGAGAAAAGAACTTCGGCGTCGGTAAACACAACGATAATATCATCTATGTCAGTGTCGGCATCGGGATTGGTGTAGGTCTGATATTGAACGGTGAGCTCTATAGAGGGAATAATGGCTTTTCCGGAGAATTCGGTCATATGGCGATTGAAGCAGATGGAGCAAAATGCAGCTGCGGCAGCAATGGTTGTTGGGAACTATATGCATCAGAGAAGTCTCTGCTATTCAATGCTCAGCGATCTGATTTAAAAGAGACATTAGATGGTGAACTATCACTTGAAACCATCATGAAACTCGCGGAAAGTGGCAATGATACCGCTCAGCAATTATTCAACAGAATCGGTAAATATCTGGGAGTGGGCATCAATAACATCATCAATATCTTTAATCCTGAACAAGTCATCATCGGCAACCAAATGGCTGAAGCAGCACAGTGGTTGGAGCCTTCCATGATGGAATGGATCGAAGAGCAATCCTTATGGTTCAGCCGCAAAGATTTGACGATTGACTTTTCCGGTCTGCAAACGCATTCCACTGCCTTAGGTGTTGCGGCGTTTTCAGCAGAAAATTTCATTTCAAGCAAAGTGTTTCAGGAAAATAATAAATACGCCCTTTAATTCCTGGGACACAAGCTTGGCTTGTATAGAAAAGAATACTTATTGTCTAGTTGCATTAAATGAAAGCGCATTCCTGCGCATAAATAAAATATTAAATGAGGTGGAAATTCATGACAACGATTAAAAATCCAATTTTACCAGGTTTTAACCCAGATCCGAGCATTTGCCGTGTTGATGAAGATTACTATATTGCCGTATCAACATTCGAATGGTTTCCTGGAGTTGGAATCTACCATTCGAAAGACTTGAAAAACTGGCGATTAGTATCCCGACCGTTAAATCGACTCAGCCAATTGAATATGATGGGGAATCCAAACTCTGGAGGGATTTGGGCTCCTCAGCTTTCGTATAATGATGGAAAGTTCTGGTTGATTTATACCGATGTCAAAGTGACGGAAGGACGATGGAAAGACTGCCATAACTACCTCGTAACAAGTGAAACGATTGATGGAGATTGGTCAGAACCGATTTACCTGAACAGTTCCGGCTTCGACCCTTCCCTCTTCCACGACGAAGATGGCAGAAAATATCTTGCCAATATGTTCTGGGACCATCGTGTCGGCAATCATAATTTCTATGGTATTGTGCTGCAAGAGTACGATCCGGTTGAGCAAAAACTGATTGGTAAAAAAGAAATCATCTTCAAAGGCACCGATGTGAAGTTGGTGGAAGCACCTCATATATATAAAATTAATGACTACTATTATTTACTCACTGCAGAAGGTGGGACAAGATTCGATCATCAGGCAACCATTGCCCGATCTAAGAATCTATGGGGACCTTATGAAGTTCATCCTGAGAATCCATTAATTTCATCCTTTGCACACCCAAGAAATCCATTGCAAAAAGCTGGACACGGATCCATCGTGCAAACACATACAGATGAATGGTTCTTCGTACATTTGACTGGCCGTCCTTTACCGAACGAGGATCAGCCTCTACTTGATCCACGCGGTTTCTGTCCACTAGGCCGTGAAACAGCCATTCAGCGTCTCGAATGGAAAGATGATTGGCCGTACATTGTTGGCGGGAACAAGCCTTCCCTTGAAATTGAAGGCCCTGCGATTGAAGAAGTAAAATGGGAACCGGATTATGAGGAAAAGGATGATTTTGATTCCAACCAATTAAATCTCCACTTCCAAACATTACGGATTCCATTAGGAGAAGAGATTTTATCATTGAATGACAATCCTGGTCATCTTCGTTTGTATGGTAGAGAGTCTCTAACATCGAAATTCACCCAAGCCCATGTAGCAAGACGTTGGCAGCATTTTAATTTTACAGCGGAAACCAAGGTCGCTTTCAACCCTGAATCATTCCAGCAAGCTGCAGGTCTAGTAAACTATTATAATACTGAAAACTGGAGCGCTCTGCAGATTACATGGAATGAGGAAAAAGGTAGAATACTAGACTTGACGATATGCGATAACTTTACGTTTGAGCAACCATTAAGGGGTAATGAAATCGTTGTACCTAATGATGTGGAATATGTGTCCCTTCGAGTGGAAGTTAATACAAATATATACGAATACTCCTATTCATTTGATGGCGAAACATGGGAGAAGATTCCTGTACAGCTTTATTCTTACAAACTATCCGATGACTATATCCGCGGTGGCGGCTTCTTCACAGGAGCTTTTGTCGGAATGCAATGTCAGGATACATCAGGAGAACGTAAACCTGCAGATTTTGATTACTTTATGTATAAGCCGGTAGAGGAGTAAGTTATTAAATTAGTAATTGCATAATAAAAGATTATTGATCGAGCTAACTTGGAAGAACAAGCAAACCCATATGGTAGATTCATGTACATGAAAAGGGAGATGTTGTGATTGACATCTCCCTTTTTATTTAAGCACAAAATGTAGTTTTATAGAAAAAAAGACGAAGTCAGCTTTACCCGTCTTCGTCTTGTCATTATACTATTAAATTGCACCTTCACCCTACAGACTTACACCATTGGCATTACTCAACTGTCTTAACCGTATCATATTCCAAGACATTTTTGGCAGCACTCCGACTAACTTGTTATCTTCAATAAAAGATTGACCGTTAGAATGTGGTTTTACCTGCTCATTATCAAGTGTATTCGTAGCTTTCGCATCATCATTTTCAAGCACCACATGTTCTACTACTTCCATGCCTTCAAATGATCGAATATCGATATCAACTTTCAGCGTATTTTCCAAATGGCGATTTACGGCAAAAATGACGAGTTCATCATCCTCTTCGTTGTAAACAACTGAACTATCAAGATACGGAACGTCTGTAAAATCTTTACTATCATACTTCGGAGATTTAATGATTGGGTTCAGCGCAGTTCCCCTGCCATAAACCGAAGTATAGTAATATGGGTAGAAGATCGTCTGTTTCCAAATTCCCCCACCTGTTTCAGTCATGATTGGCGCAATAACGTTTACAAGCTGAGCCATACACGCAATCCTTACTCGATCCGAGTGCTTAAGCAGTGTGTTTAGCATTGATCCAACTAAAATTGCATCTTCAAATGTATAAATATCTTCTAGTTGTGGTGGTGCAATGGTCCATGGCTCGATTTCTTTGTCTTGATCATTGGAATGAAACCACACATTCCATTCATCAAAGCTTAACTTCATTGTCTTTTTACTGCGTTTTTTAGCCTTAATATAATCACAAGTAGCAATAACTGTTTTAATAAAGTTATCCATATCCAAAGTATTTGCTAAATAGTTTGCTGTATCATTGTCACGATTCCCATAATACTGATGCAAAGAGATGTAATCAACGAAGTCATATGTATGTTCAAGAGTTGTAGCTTCCCATTCAGGGAATGTTGGCATTCCTGAACCTGAACTACCACAACTTACTAACTCAATAGTTGGATCAACGAGCTTCATCACTTTTCCTGTTTCTGCAGCTAGACGACCATATTCATGAGCTGTCTTTTGGCCGATTTGCCACGGTCCATCCATTTCATTTCCTAAGCACCATGTTTTTATATTATGTGGCTCCTCGTATCCGTGTTGTTTTCTCAACTCACTCCAATACGTTCCTCCTGGATGGTTACTGTATTCCAACAAATTACGAGCAGCATCTATTCCTCTTGTTCCAAGATTAACAGCCATCATCACTTCTGCACCAACCGCTTTGGACCAGTCGACAAATTCATTCGTACCAACCTGATTCGTCTCTAAAGCATTCCAAGCTAAGTCTAAACGACGAGGGCGTTCTTCCTTAGGCCCTACACCATCTTCCCAATTGTAGCCTGACACCATGTTCCCGCCTGGGTAGCGGATGATTGGCACTTGTAACTGTTTTACTAGATCTATTACATCCTGGCGAAACCCATTTTCATCTGCAGTAGGATGGTCTGGTTCATAAACTCCTCCATAAACTGCTCTTCCTAATTGTTCAATGAAAGAACCATAGATTCTAGGATCTATTTCCGAAATCACAAATTCCTTATCTAACAACATCTTAGCGCTTATCATTTCTTTCTCCACTCTATTCCTTCCTCTCCCGTTATAAAATCTATGTATCTCTTTTTTACATTTGTAACTTTAAGTTTTTGATTTGCCTGCAAACATAGATCTATTCTGCGGCTTCCATCTTTTTGAATATATATTCTGAAATCCAAGACCAACATAAGATAGCAATACTAAAGCTAAAGAATAAAATCATTCCCGGAAATTCCAAGGATATATAGGTAACAGCAAACAAAAGAATTAATATGACTAACGTGTAATGAATTTTTACTACCCCGATTATCATTGCGTTTTTCAGATGCTGGATGATGGAAGCATTATAATGTGATAGTAATGGAAATGACCAAATGACTACAATAACGTATAAAAAAGTGATCAGGTAAAAAGCAGTGAGTACGATGATGGGAATTTCTCCAACGCTATTACTCATAACTAGATAGTTTAAATATAAAAGTAATCCCATTAAAGTGATTGACCAACCTAGAATATTTGCAGCGATGTATTCTTTACGATAAATCTGTTTAAAGGTTTTCCACATGGTGGTATTTTGATTTCCCTCTTTCCATGACCTGCATATACCTAAGGCAGCAATGGTCGAGGGGAAAATGCCGGCGATAAATAGACCCCGTATGGAGAATAGAATCCATAAGAGATTCAGTAATGCTAAGCGGGTTATCCAAGTAAGAATCGTATTCAGTGAACCAGTAATTCCATCTACATTCATCTACGTTACACCTTCTTCAAATCGTTATAACTTACTCTTATCCCTTTACACCACCAGTTGTAAGCCCTGCAACAAAGTAACGCTGGAATAAAGCAAAGAGAATGACAATAGGAATAACTGTCATCACAGCACCTGCAATTAAAATGTCATAGTTATTACCATAAGGGGTTAGCAATGTAGCCAAACCAATCGGCAACGTAAATAAATCACTGGATCTTACCACGAGTAATGGCCATAAAAAGTTATTCCAACTATGCAAGCCTTGTAGAATTGCCATTGCAGCAAAAGACGGTAACATCAATGGCGCCATTATCTTAAAAAATATTCCATACTCTGTACTTCCATCAATTCTTGCAGCGTCCATCAATTCTTTCGGTAGTCCCATCGCATACTGTCTAAAGAAAAATACTGCTGTTGGGGAAACTATCAAAGGTAACATGATACCAGTATAGGTATTGATTAATCTTAAATCGATCATCAATTGGTACAGTGGCAACAATAACACTTCAAATGGAATCATGATAATAATCAAAACAAATAAGAAGATCAAGTTTCTCCCTTTAAAATCATAAGATGCCAATGCATAGCCGACCATGGAAGAGAAAAACAACGAAAAGATAATAATCAGACCAGAAATAATTAAACTATTACCATACCACTTCCAGTATTCACCAGCTTGGGTAAATATATATAAATAGTTATCTAGTGATAGTTCACTCCAGTTAATGGAGAAAGTTATCCCATCTCTCATTAGTTCCGTAGAGGGACGAAATGAAGAGATAATTAAACTAATCAACGGAAACAATGCAATGAGGGCGATGATACCGATAATGATAGTGAGTAGCCATGTAGCCACCTTATTACTTTTCTTTTTCATTTATTCGTCACCTCGTTTAAATCCACCTGTTATTAATAAGTAGAGTATACTTACGATGAAAATGATTAATAAGACAATTACTCCAATTGCTGCTCCAAATCCCATGTCGTTTTGCTGAATACCTTGTTCGTATAAGTACCCTACTAAAGTCAACCCAATGTTACCCGGCGAATTACCTTGCCACAATACATAACTTTCTTCAAATACCCTAAAACCACCAATGATACTAATGGTAGTCACAAAAATTATAATAGGTTTTAAAGAAGGCAGTGTGATATACCGGAATTTTTGGAATACATTTGCACCATCTATATCTGCTGATTCATAAAGTTCCTTTGATATATTTTGTAATCCAGCCAGGAAGTAAAGAACGTTAACCCCCATCCAACGCCAAGATGCAATTAGTACCATTAATAACATTCCAGACCAGCCAGTATATTGCCAACTAATCGGATCAATACCAAATACACCTACAATCTGGTTAGCTATCGAACCTCCTGATTCAGCAAAAAATAGCCTGAAAATAATACCTGCTACGACTACGGATGTTAGCGAGGGAATAAACAAAGCAGATCGAAATATCGTTTTAAACCTTACTAACTTGGAGTCTAATAGTGTTGCTAAAATCATTGGTACTAATACAAGAATAGCTACTGTTGCTACTGTATATATCGTTGTGTTCGCTAATGCCTTGAAAAAAGCAGGGTTGAATATTCTTTCATAATTTTGAAAACCTATAAAAGTAACTTGACCAGGTAAAATCCTTTGAAAACTCATGACAAAGGCTTGAATTGTCGGATAAAGAGTAAGTATTAAAAAAGAAATAATAAATGGAGACACAAACACATATGGTACGACCTGTTTTGAATTTAAAAAGCTTTTAGCCCTTTTTCTTTTTTTCACTGGTGGTGGCTCTTTTCTATTTTTTCTTCTTTCAAATTCAAAGCCTTCAACATCATGTCTAACCTTATTTATCATTTTATCCCTTCTTACAATCATATTTTGGGAAAAAGGACAGTTTCCTGTCCTTTTTAGTTTACCTATTAATTTGCACTCTTCATTTTTTGACTGATTGTATCAGCTGACTGTTTTAAAGCCTCTTCCGGGGTTTGATTTCCTTCTCTTAAGACGCTGTGCATAATATTGGAATCAATCTCTGATAAAACATCGGGTGTATACTCTGATAGATTTATACCTGCAACGTCATCTTTAACTGATAATAAAATATCAAAGATATCTTCATGGAAATACTCATAGAACACATTATCTTCCCTTACTTCTGGTGCTTCCCATACGTCCCAACGTGGTGGGTCGAATCCAAGTTCAGTCCATAAATGAATGTTTCCTTCTTTTGATAGTTTGGCGTAATAAAGGAAATCTTTCGCTAAATCAGCATGCTCTGATTGACTGATTACTGCAGTACCCGTCCCACCCATTGCAACAGACTGGGTATCTGAGCCAGGTGCTAACGGCATTGGTCGAATTTGCATCTTTCCTTCTAGATCAGGCATATACTCCACAAAGTCTTTCATGTAAAACATAGGTATGACAATAGAAGCCTGTCCACCATTATTCATAAAACCGTAGAATTCCTCTGAATGGTAACCGCCACCAGGTGTGATCTCAGCAATTTCATGTTCATTAATTAAAGAATCAACAAATTCTAGTGCTTCAACAACCTCTGGACTATCAAGTGTTAGTTCACCTTCTTCATTAAAGAAGTCTGCTCCTTTTTGAGTAACGAACGGCCAAATACCGTACCAATTTGTTGGAATCGTTGTCATTGGTTTACCAGTTGCGCTGACAACTTGTTTACCAGCTTCAACATAATCATCCCAAGTTTCAATGGAGTCGATATCAACTCCAGCCTCATCCATTATTTCTTGATTGTAATAAACTACTGTTGCACCTAAGTGTGTTGGAGCACCGTAGTAATTACCATCCTTCGTATATATCCCTAGTCTTTCCTCTACAAAACTATCTAATTCTGGTTCAATTAATTCATTCAAGGGTTCTAATTGTATATCGCCTTTTAAAAAGTTCGAGAATTTAGCAATTTCAATATCTGCCAAGTCCGGTGCACCACTTCCAGATTGCAATGCAAGCAATAAATTATTGTGCATCTGATCGAACGGATATGTTTCTGCAGACAATTTTATTGGCCTGTCAGGATTATCCTCATTCCATCTCTCCGCAGCATTTGCAAAGTAGTCTGCATGTGTACCAGCAAAGGTCCAAAATGATAATTCAGTTGCATCTTCTATATCTTCCCCGGCCACTACAGTCTCGTCTGCGTCACTTGAAGTACTAGTTTCAGACTCACCATCAGAACATGCACCTAAAATAAATAGCATGAATACTAGCAACACCAAGAAAAACTTTCTCATTATTTTTCCTCCTTAGTAATAGTTTAATAGATTTTTATATTTACCTTTTCTTTCAGACTCAACCTCGCTGTACTGGTAGCTCCGTCTAATGTTAGACTTACTAATTCTTTCATCGGATAATCTCCTTTTTATGACTATTTAACAGAATTACTAGAAACCTTCTCTTATCGATTGCCAACCGGAACTTTGTCCCTCCAGTGCACTAAGAAAGCTTTCCAACTCCCTTCAAATTAAAATATCTTTCTATGGAGACCATATAAAATCAGTATTAAAAAGAAACAACTTTGTACAATCGGTAAATTAAGTGTATAATCATTTGAAAGCGGTGTCAATATAAAATATTCAATTCGCATAAAATTCACTATAATACAACTTCAAAACGTTTCTCTACATTGATCCGGAATATTACTTCTACCACAGTTTGGAAACGTCAGAGAGTGACTCTAGTAAAATATTTTTTAAAAACAAAAAAAGGAAGATGTCATGAAGGGCATCTTCCTTTTTCGTGTAATAATTATCCAGGATGCACTATAAAAGGAGTGACTTGGTAATTGTGAACTTCAGCATATTCACAAGAAACATCAGCATTCCTCAACAGGACCAACTACTCCCGATCCAACTCCAACAACGTTCTATACAGTACATTCCCCGCTTTTTCAATATCTTCTTCTGACGTGAATTCTTTAGGGTTATGACTGATGCCATCTTTGGATCTTACAAAAATCATTCCGATAGGCGCGACATGTTTAAATTGCATGCCGTCATGGCCGGCACCGCTTGGAAGGGAAATAGCTTCCCCATCCACTTCCTCTTGAATACCTTTCTTAATCGCTTCCTGGATACGAGAATCACAGAGAACGGGCTCCACACGTTGCAGTTCGTTAATTGTTAATTCTAAACCACGTTCATCGGCTACTTGATTAGCAAACGTTCTAATTTGCTCTTCAACCACATCTCTCTTCGCTTCATCAATATCCCGGATATCGACGTTCCATTGGACTTCTCCAGGAATGACATTTGTCCCGTTAGGTTTGACGTTCAGTTTACCGACAGTAGCTACAGTCGTGTCTGTGCGTGATGCGATTTTCTCAATTTCAGAGATGATGATACTCGCTCCGACAAGGGCGTCTTGCCGTTGGTTCATTGGGGTTGTCCCCGCATGTTCAGCGAGCCCCTTCAGCGTGAATTCAAGCCAAAGCGGGCCGGCAATTCCTGTCACATTTCCAACAGGCATTTCATTGCTTTCGAGTATCTTCCCTTGTTCAATATGGACTTCTAAATAAAGTTTAATATTGTCGATGATAGCTTGTTGGAAATTAGTATGCTTCAATCCTGCATCTTCCATCGCCTGTTTGATTGTAATCCCATTATCGTCTGTATATTCCAAATCGGCTTCGGTTAGTATACCAGCTGCTGCTCTGCTTCCAATCATCCCGAATCCAAAGCGACTGCCTTCCTCATCTTTAAATGAAATGACTTTTACCGGATGGTTCAGCCGCTCTCCCTTTTCGGTTAGAGAATGAATGACTTCAATTGCCGTCAGTACACCTAAAGCTCCGTCATACTTCCCACCATCTGGTACGGTGTCGATATGGGAACCAATGATGATAACCGGAAGATTCTTGTCGCCATCCAGGCTTCCAATCACGTTTCCGACTGCATCTTCCTCCACGGTTAAACCAGCTGCTTCCATATACTGTTTGACAAGCTCATTTGCCTCTCTTTCCGTTTCTGAATACGAAAAGCGGGTGACGCCACCATTTTCCGTGCCACCGATTGTTGCAAGTTCTTCGATATGTTTATTTAACCGATTACCATTAATCATTTGATTCATCCTTTAATTTGAATAAGAAGTGGCAGTTGCCTTCTCTTAAAATATATTTGTCATGCTCTACTTCGAATTTCGGGTTATATCCTCTCGCAACCGCTGGGTCGATCATTTGGCAATACAAAATGCCGTATTCATGCATATTATCATCTGCCCATTGTTGGCCAAAAGGACAAGCAGTGAAGTTTTGTTCAATGACTTCTGGTCGATATTCCGTCGTATATTCGAATAAATCGCTTCGTTCCATATCGTAGTTCGTTAAGTAGTTTTCAATAGTATTATTCTCACCATTCGTGCGTGCTCGCTGTGCGATTCCTCTGCCACGTTCTTCACCGAATGTCCGGACACCTTCCCTCACAGCATCTTTTCCATCCGGGCCGTACGTATCAACAACTTGTTTCGCAATCTGAGCAAAGAGCTTGGCCATTAAAGCATAGATTGTCAGGTTTTCATATTTTCTTTCCGTCTGGTGGTCTGCTGGAATATAGTCAAATAGAATATGATTTTCATTTTTCAACGTGGCATCTTTAGCAATCTCTTCTGCATCTTTGTAACCGAAGATTTCTAGACCTTTTCCAATCAATTCTTTTGCTTCTTCACCAAATTTTGCTACCACAGCTTTTTCAACATGTGTAAATAATCTTGCTGTGATTGCATGCATAGAAAGCGGTGGGATATTTATTTTCGCTTCACTCATTCTTAGCACCCCTCCATTCATTTACAAATTAAAATAGTAACAGTCGTCTGATAATTAAACTAACATCTTCTATTATATAGAAAACTAGATCTAAATTAAATGCATCTGATTAATAGAAGTTAAAGAACATGATTCCTTGTAAATAAAATAAACAGTAAAAGCAAGTACGTTTTTCATCTATATCCTACTGTTTTCAATTTAATGTCCCCGGATGAAAAACAGAAGCTGTCCTCATTCGGCAGCTTCTGTTTTTTGTTACCTATGAAAATTTAAATTGACTTGCATTTACGAGCACAACAATTAAAATACGATTGTCTTATTCCCATGAACAATAATGCGGTCTTCCAAATGCCATTTTACTGCACGGGACAGAACGCTGCGCTCAATCTCTTGTCCTATTTTCTTCATTGCAGCCACATCATCCCGATGATCCACTCGACCGATATCCTGCTCGATAATCGGACCTTCATCCAAATCATCCGTCACATAATGTGACGTGGCACCAATCATCTTCACTCCTCGTTGGAATGCGCGCTCATACGGCTTCGCACCAATGAATGCAGGTAGGAAAGAGTGATGGATATTGATTAACCGATTCTTGTATTCTTTTACAAAATCTGGTGTCAAAATCTGCATATAACGCGCAAGGACGACAAGATCAATATCATATTGCTCTAGTATCTTCTTTTGTTCCTCTTCTACTTGCTTGCGAATTTCAGGGTTTGCTGGAATGTAGTAAAATGGAATACCGCGTGATTCTACCATTTCTCTTACCGTTTCGTGGTTACTGATGACAACTGCAATATTAGCCATCAGATCTCCACTTTCCCACTCCCATAGGAGCTCAAGCAAGCAATGCGGCTCTTTCGATGCAAAAATCGCCACATTTTTTATATCATGCACATACATGAAGTCGTAATTCATTTCAAATTTATCTGCAATCAGAGAAAAATCCTTCTCCATGTTGCTTTTCTTTTTCAATAAGTCGGGACACTCATACTCGATACGCATGAAAAATTGCCCGCCCTCTGGATCTAGGGTATATTGGTCGGACGTCACGATATTGGCCCCGTGCTCATGGAGAAATTGGGATACTGTCGCAACTATGCCAGGTTGATCTGGGCATCGTATTAATAACCGTGCCCGGTTCTCATTTTCTTGTTGATATGCTTTTATTTTATTCTCTGAATAGGTATGCATGTTCTTCCCTCGCCTATAATTTATTTACTCACTAGACACTTTATGTAATTCTATTAAAAGCGTCAAGCAAATGAGCGCAAATCTTCACCATATCGGAAATCGTCGATGGAGGAAGAACTATTTAGATTTCCTTGCTCCTCTTTTCAGAACATCATTTCAATGTGATTGATAGTAAACATAACTTGTCAGATGCACCAACATCGCATTCCTTTTTCAAGCTAACAACCTGTACAAAACGTCGCTTATTATTTTTCCAGCTGTTTTTGGTGCGGTTTTACCCGGCAGTCCAAGAGCATGAATTGCTTTCAATCCCTTTCTATGAGCAAACTTGAAATCTATACCTCCAGGTTTGCTTGCGAGATCAAGAAGGAGAGTAGATATTTCAACTTGTGAAAGAACATGCTCATCTAAAATCAAATGAGGTATGGTATTGATACAGATATCAACCCCAGCCATATGTTCAGCTATCTCACCAATCTGAACCGGCTGCATTCCCATTTCAGTTATTCTTGCAAAGTCGGTATCTTTCCTGACAGCTACGCGGGTCTTGGCCCCTACATTCGCAAACAGTCTGGCTACCGTCATACCAACTCTGCCGAAGCCTAGCACCATTACATCTGACCCATGTATCGTAAAATCTGTCTCTTGAATGGCAAGATGTAACGTCGCTTCAGCTGTAGGAATAGAATTCATAATGGCAATGTCATCCCGGTCGGTCAAACATACCAGCTCTCTGTCCGCTAATCCACAGACCTCATCTAAATAGTCCGTTGAAATACCGGTGTATACGACACAATGCTCCGGCGTCTGTTTTAACATATCCAGTGATAGTTCCACAGATTGATCCGAATACACCGCTTCCACTTTACCTGCTTTATCTGTTCCGTTTAACGGGATTAAAATCGCATCAATTTGGCTGAAATCACCGGGAACTTCGTTATGGATATTGGAATCGGAAAATGTCAGTTGGTCATACCCATCTAAATAAATTACAATATCTTTTGCAGCCAATTGATTGATTACTTCTAGATACCTTTGGTCCCCACCTATGATGAAAAGTTTTGATCGCTTGGCCAAAGGAACACCTCCTTCATTCTTCAGTCTATTATTAGATGTAATGATTTATTAAAATGGATTGGTATTTCAATCTTAACAAATGATCGCAGCTTCAAGGGAGTACGAATAAAATTCAACCACCTATTTTTTTATGATGTCGCCTAATAGGACCGGCCGTATCGGGGGTTGCGCACGCTGGAGAACCGGTCTTGTATTACGTTGACAAGTTGCTAAGAGAATATTGCTCACCATCGGTTGGCAAACTCTTCCTTGGCAGTATCCCATCCCAACTCGAACCCTTTTTTTAATTCCCGGGAAACTGTTGCCCCCTTCCTCTATTGCACCTAGTATTTCTGAAAGGTAAACATCTTCACAACGGCAAATAATCGTGTCATCCATTTAAAAAAACCTCTTCCCCCAAATTCATTCATTTTTTCTGAACAAACCATATTCACTCCTCTTGCTTAAAATCGACTTAAAGAAAAGGAACGGATATCCATTTCAGGCTTTTCCCCGCATACAACTTGCGCCATGATTTTTCCTGATATAGGGGAAAGTGCCACTCCATCTCCTTCATGCCCAGCTGCGATATACAAGCTATCGATTCCGGAAACTGGACTCAAAATTGGCTTTCCATCCGGTGTATAGGGACGTAGACCAGTGAAGGACCGAATCATTCGGACTTTTTTCAAGCAAGGAAATGCCCGAATAGCTGCCTCACCTATCTTTCTCGTAATCTCTGGATTGGTTTCCGTTTTATCATATCCGATAAATTGTCGGGAACCACCAATTAATAGGGTGCCACTATGTGTTTGTCCAATTGCCAAACCTACTCCAAACGGATCTTTCTTATCATCCTCATGGTTTTTCTTTAATTTATTCGAAATATAGGAAGCACTGAGAATACCAACTTGAAGAAAGGATGGAAGTTTCTCAGACACAAGGATTTGTCCTTGCCTTGGAATAATCGGCACTTCCACCCCTAACGGCTTTAGCATCATTGGAGTCCATACCCCCATTGCCACTACAACTGCATCCGCATAGATCCGCTCCCCAGAAACTTCCACTCCAATCACCCGGTTATTATCTGTAATCAGACGTTTCACCGGTGAATTCAGTCTGATTTCCGCTCCAAGTTTTCGGGCAGCATTGGCAAATGCAAAGGAAACGTTCAACGGGTTGACTTCTGCATCCCCTTCCCACCAAGTGGAACCAATGATATCGTTTGATAATCCCGGTTGCCATTTCCTTGCTTCCTCACCCGAAATGAGCTTAACGTCAATTCCGGCTTTTTGCTGGCGCTCCACCATATGCTCCATTGCCTGCATTTCTTCCAGCGTTTCAATGATGATCATTCCACCACTTTTTCTATATTCAAGATCCACTTCCAGTTCGTCTTCCAGTTTTTCATAAATGTTAGCACTTTTAATGGCAAGCTCTAATGTTGGTCCAGGATTTTTTGATTGGAGCATAATCGCACGATCACAAGCTCCTGAAGTTCCCGACGCGATATCTTTTGCTTCCACTAGTGTGACTTCCACCCCGTATTTCGCAAGGTAATAGGCGGTAGATGTACCAATCAGTCCACCTCCTATTACGATTACTTTCTGACGCATAGGCACCCCCTACCACTCATATTTTAAGTCTCGCATCGCTTCTTAAATAAACCAGACGAGTAGTCCAATCGCTAAAAATAACAAAGAGTTTGGTAAAGCTAGGACCATCACTTTAAGTGGATCCACTTGTCTGTTGAGAATTCCACCGATTAATCCGCAAACAACAAATGCAGTCAGTCCAACAGGTGGCATATTCTGGCCGGCTGCTGCAATATGAGAAGCACCGAGTGAGATTAAAGTCGGATCAACATTCATACTTTCCATTATTGGCCCCAAAAAGGGAACGGTGACCGATTGGGCGGTTGTCTGGGAACCGGTGAGCATCCCAATAATCACCATGGAAGAGGCGCCCCCAATCTTCACCATCGAAGCCGTTAGCCCTTCTGTCATCATAGCTACCTTATCAATGAGACCAGATGCATAAAAGACCCCTACCATGATTCCAGCGCAAAGTTGGATTTGCACGGTTTGATTAACTTTTGACAATCCGCCTTTCAACACACCCTTTGTCTGATTCCGTACCGATGGGAAAATAAAACTGACAACAATCGCAACGATAATTGCTGTTACCACATGAAATGTCATCCCTTGTAAAATTGGAATCTCCTTCAGTGGATTCCAAATTGCTGCAAAAAATGCCCATTCCTCAAAAATATTATAACTAAACCCGGTATTAGCGATAACGATGGCAACTAACACAGCAAGCGGAATTAAGGTCTTCCAGCGTTCACGTAAAATTTGAGAAATCGATTTACTAGTTTTTAAATGGTCCGGCATCTTTCTTCCACGAACAAAACGGAAAGATTCTAGTATAGCGACAACTCCGATAATCGCGACCGTAAGATAGGAAAGTTTAATAACAGGACTCGGATCAATACCGACTAATGCAGAAGAAAGAAATACTCCTTGTGAAATCGGAGGCATAATAGAACCAATTGACGCCCCGACAAGAATGATCATCCCGATTTGTTCTGGTTTCACTTTTAATTCATGAAGTGAGTTAATAACGAGGAATCCAATGACTGTCGCAGCCGCTATCGCATCCCCTAAAAAAGAACCGGCGATAATTAGTGTAATGAATATTGCTGCAATCAGCCCTCTTGGCGAGTCGCCAAACAAAGACCGGAGACTATTTAAAGTCGTATCCATCGCCCCAAGCTTCACTTGAGACTCCGCATATAATGACCCGAAAATCGATAGCGCGATGACCCAGGACAACCGGTCAATTCCATCAACGAACGCCAGTAACGTTTCAAGCGGCCCAAGTCCGGAAATAATCGCCGAAGAAATAGAAGCAACCAACAAAGCTACCTTTATATTCCCGCCTATCTTCGGTATTTGCTTAATCAAAGCAATACTAAATAACAAGAGTAGCGGGATAAGGATTTCAAGCATCACCTGACCCCCTTGATTTATTATGATTTTCCCTTTCTAAAGGGCTTGATGGATATAATTTACCAAGGTTGTAATATCAAAAATCGGCAAATCCGTTACTTCTCTTAACGCCTGTTTATATGGCGGCATATTGGTACATTCCAAAATAATTGCTTTTAAGTCTGGATTTTTTGCAATCCATTCCGTCGTCACCTGTTGCATTTCTTCTGCAACAGCTCTTTCATCCAACTCGATTTCCTCTTCAATAATCGCACCTGCAAAAGCCGGCATATCTTCCAATCCTTCTACAACGATCGATTCGTTTCTGACGTTGACTCCCTTAAAATGTGCTGCTGTCAAACTCAATTTTGAAGCTGTCAGGACACCAATCGGTTCGCCGGCAATCATACTCACGAGCGGTATTTGCAATAAACTGGATGAGAAAAAAGGAACGGATAATTGGTTTTGTATCTCTTTTTGAAATAAAGCAAGAAATCCACAGCTCGTTGTAATTGCTTTTACCCCTTCATTTTCTAGTTCTCTTGCCGCTTTAACGAAGGATATAATTAACTTGGGGTCGCCTTGTTTTACTACCCGTGCAACACTCGCCCCTTTCACTTTTTTATAAACGACTGGAAAAGAAAAGGTATCGTGATTCCCAATGTCGCCTACTGGTCGATGGAACTTGGTATCCAACATGAGAACGCCAATTTTTGCTTGTGTCATCTGGACATCCCTGCACCTTTAATTAGCGGAAGCTTGAAACAGAAAATATGAACTAGATTCATCCGGTAACAGCACTTCCGACAATTTACTTGGGCAGTTATTTTCACCTCTCTTCTTTTCAATTTTTTTTAACATGTTTTCGACTCTATAAACGATAAAACTACAACTATCATTGAGGGAAAGTTTGATTACAAACTATGGATAACGCTTACATAAATATAATTATAAATATGATATTTAAACCCTGTTATTCCACAATAACTTTAAAAAATGGACGATTTAATAATAGACGTTCAACATATAATTACCGTTCTTAGATCCTGATTTCATGTAGCCTTTGTTATTTCCTCAACATTTCTGTCTGTACTATAGTTTCTCTTCATATATTTCATCTACATCTTGTTATAGAAAAACTAATAAGGATTTCTGGAATGTCCCCCCAGAAATCCTTATTTGCTTACTTGTCCCCATTTATCTACTTCATATGGCTTCAACCATGTTTCTACCTTCTCCGCTCCACCATGTTAATTCCAATCCCCATAGCGACGACACCAATCAATAACATGAACACAATCGGCAGAAGAATATCATTCCAATTTGCCTGGAATAACGTCACATCAACCATCGCTTCCACTGCATGGGACAGTGGAAAAATGTCGCCGATAAATTGTAAGACAGGGTTGGTGATCGTACCCGGCATCATATAGACGCCACTGACAACAGGAATAATCGGCAGAATGGAAGGTAAAATCATATAAAATTGTTCTGGCGATTTGACAAAACCGGCAATCAGCATTGCAACACTTACCATACTGAGTGCAAATACGGCAGCAATGGTTACGATCATGAGGAAGTTCCCTAAGTCATATCCCATTAAAAATTCATAGATGAGGAGAACCATCAATATTTGGAAAAAGCCTACAAGAAAGCTATAAATGAGATGCCCCATGTACATGCTCGTCTTGCTGACAGGTGATAGAATCATCCGGTTCCATACCCCACTCGCCTTATCGATGGTAATGCCATTAACTTTAAATCCGATCGTAAACATCGACGCAAACAGTGTAAATCCAAATAGTAATTGGATGCCCATATCATAATCTGCAATGGCCCCACCCTCCAATGACTTGGTCTCCACTTCGATCGGAGGATTTTTCATATATTCCTGTACTTCGGTTCTCAGTTCATCCATGTTTCCACTTCCTGCAACCGCCTGCAGCTGTGCTTCCTCAAGAAACACTTGATGAACTTCCTGCTCTATCATTTGAATACTCGGTTTATTGGAACTCGCAATCAAAAGAAAATCATCTTCCATGACGTGTACCGCTGCATCACTCGTTCCATGAATTACACCTTCACGGGCTTCTTCTTCATCTTTTATGACGAATTCAATATCACTGCTTTCATTTAACCGTTGCTCCCAGAATTCCTCTATTTCTTCTGATTCTGAACTGAATATGGCGACAGTCGTCTGGTCAATCCGCTCGGCATCGCCAAATATGACCGTTAACAGGATACTTATTGCCATGAAAAGTAAAATGATGAATGGTGCTCGTTTATCTTTCCAAAATTGAGCCAACATGACTGCTTTCATACGCTTCGCCCCCTTTTAGGAAAAGTGACATACCCAATTGCAAAAAAGACAACAAAGCTACCAAGCAAGAGGAGAGCACTTGGAATCAAGTTCTCTACTTGGCTCAATTGGATCCACTCGATCATCGCAATTTGTGTAATGCCGTTTGGTACCCAAGCCCCCATGTTTTGAAGCATCTCTGGAAGTCCTTGGATCGGGAAGAATCCTCCACCGATTAATCCAAAGGTTAAGACAACGAGTGACATGATTCCGTTTGCCATGTTCATATCTTTTATATTTAAAGCTAAGCTCGTGAATAATGCGGCAAGTCCAGCTATCGTTAAGGAATATATCGTCATCATCACAAAGAATCCAATCCAGAACTCCATCGATTTTCCTTCAAACACACCTAGTGCTATTTGTGCGACACCGATTGTAAGCAGCATTTGCAGCCAAACTAAACAAAAGGTGGCAAACATCTTCCCTAACAGAAAATGAATCG
This sequence comes from Oceanobacillus luteolus, assembly GCF_042678205.1. Taxonomy (NCBI): domain Bacteria; kingdom Bacillati; phylum Bacillota; class Bacilli; order Caryophanales; family Bacillaceae; genus Oceanobacillus; species Oceanobacillus luteolus. Next base: position 4,061 of record NZ_JBHUDE010000017.1, on the reverse strand, counting down.
GGTTGCTGTTTGAAAGGATGATACGATCAAAGACATGCTCCCGTTTTTCGGTGTATGTTTTAATCGCTACTGTTTGAGATAGGAATAAAGCAAATAGTGCAGTCATTGCAACCGTCAAATATTGCAGCATCGTGTATGGTTCCACATTCTCCATCACTTCCCTGCCACCTGTCGGTAAATCAGGTTCGGTCCACGCACCCTCTGTGATACTTCCAAGCGCAAACTGATAATTCATCGTGCGGAGGAATTGATCCATTATATTTTGTAATGTCGTTACTTCGGAGGATCTTTTTTCTGTCATAATAACAAGTGATGCATTGGATGTCTCCCCCAATGCGAGTGAGGTTAATACATCATACGTAAATCCTTCTGGTATACGAATAATTGCATCAAGGTGTCCATTTTCCACTCGAGTCATCGCTTCCGATTCACTGATATCGTGTAAGTGAATCCACTCTTTCATATCATCGTTTTGAAGAAAGGATACGATGATATCACCAGGTGCAAATAGTGCTGCCTGCTGCATGAAGCTTTGCTTTTCTTCCTCTGATAGTTCCATACCTGTAAGCAACACTTCAAACTGCTCTATTCCCGCTGCAGTATCATCCTCTTGGATTAGCGCTACTTCTAAGTTCGTCGAATGATCATCTACTCCAAATATACTGGAGAATGCAAAATTCAAAACGACGATCAGTACAATCGGCAGCAACAGAGCTAATAAGACCTCTTTTCTGTCACGCCAAAACACAAGTACATCTTTTATAAAAAATGAATCCATATCTTTTCCCTCCCCACTAATCTCTCAATGTTTTTCCAGTTAAATGTAAAAACACATCCTCGAGACTTGGTACTTCTTGTTGGAAGTGAATCACTTGGATATGATGTCTTTCAGCAGCATGCACTAACTCACTTAACATATTGCTGCCTTTTTTCGAAATGATGCGGACACCATCTCCCGTTTCTTCTACACGGCGTACATGTTCAATCGCGCGGATTGCTTCCAGGAAGTTTTCACTGATTTTGCTGAATTGGACTTGTAACGTATCTTCACTGGATAAAATACTGAACAGCTCGGATTGGGTACCGGAAGCTACGATTTTACCGTGGTCCATAATGTACACGCGATCACATAATTGCTCGACTTCTTCCATATAGTGACTCGTATAAAGCACCGTCGTTCCTTGCTCTACATTTAATCTGCGCACGGTCTCCAGAATATGATTTCTTGATTGCGGATCAATACCGACCGTCGGTTCATCGAGGATAATGATTTTTGGATGATGCAATAATGCGGCAGCGATATTGACTCTCCGCTTCATCCCTCCGGAGAAAGTCTTCACCAAATCCTTCTGCCGTTCTGCCAATCCAACGAGATCCAAGACTTCTTGAATACGGGATTCCAGCTCTGCTTTCTTCACCTGATAAATCTTGCCAAAAAACTTCAGATTCTCATATGCCGATAATTCCTCATATAAAGCAATTTCCTGAGGAACTACCCCAAGCACTTTACGGATATCTGCCGGATTTTTAATCGTACTTTTCCCATTCAAAAGCACATCACCAGAAGTCGGCTTCATCAAGGAAGCAATCATGGAGATCGTCGTTGATTTCCCCGCTCCGTTCGGCCCAAGCAAACCAACAGATTCCCCTACATCAAGATACATATCAATGCCATCTACGGCTTTCTTTTCTTTAAATGTTTTGCTCAAACCCACTGTTTCAAGCATAACGAAACACTCCTTCATATGAACTAAATGTCTTACCTTCTTTACTGTATAAAAAAAGAAACAGTACAAACACTGTCTCTAGTCACGATTGCATAAAGTAAACATTACTTTCATCATTTTAATTCATTTTTCCATTACTTATTCCTGTCATCACACCAAATTATGGCGTATCGCATAAATCGCAAGCTGTGTCCTATCCCGTAAATCCAATTTGCTCAAGATTTGACTCGTATTATTCTTCACCGTACCTACTGATATCGCTAATCTTTCCGCGATTTCTCCATTACTCAATCCTTCCCCGATACATTTTAGAATCGCCCGTTCTCGTGGTGTCAGGGTAGGATCGGCTTCGTTAGTTTCATCCTTTTTCAGTAGAAGTGGCATTACTTTGGCAGCGACCTGGTCTTCAATTGACAATCCCCCAGTCAGTGCACTGCGTATCGAACGATGCAGAGATTCCGTGTCCCCTGTCTTTAAAATATAGCCGTTCACACCACTCTTTAACGATTCCAAAACATACTGATTATCGTCAAATGTCGTGAGAATCAATGTTTTCATATTCGGCCAACGTGAATGGATGACTTTCGCCGCTTCAATCCCATCCATCACTGGCATGCGGATATCAAGGATAACAATGTCAAATACATGTTTCTCACAAAGAAAGATCGCTTCTTTTCCATTACCCGCCTCCCCAGTCACTTTCATTTCCGGGTCGGACTCAATCATCATTTTTAAACCTTGCCGTACCATCGTCTGGTCTTCCGCTAATAATATTCGAATCATTGTCATCCCCCATATCTATTTCTAATGTCCCGCGCACGATGAATTGATCATCCGTTTGATACACTTCCAACTCACCGCCATGCTTCTCGAGACGTTCACGCATGGATTTCAACCCGAACCCTTCCTGAAACTTCCGATCCGATGTAAAACTATTGCTCACTTCAAAACGGAAAATTCGGCCGCCCGGTGCTTCAAATGAAATTTCCGCTACTCTCGTATCACTGTGCTTCATTATATTCGTCAATGCCTCTTGGACGGAACGATAAATGACGAAGGATTGCTCCCCCGATAGTGGTGCTGAGAACGCCCCATGTTTCACAGAGAAGTGGAACCTCATAAAACTCTCTGTTTCCAGTTTGCGGATTAATCGCAGGATGCCTGCCACACCTCCAGGCTCTGAAGCTTTCAGCGATTTTACAGCCCTTCTCGTTTCTTCCAAACTTTCACTTGCGAGCTGTTTCAAAACTTGTACTTTTTCCTTATCCTGTTCTTGCACTTGAATGCGATAAGCCTCAAGCTGCATGAGGAGGGCTGTCAGCTTATGTCCGACTGAATCATGGATTTCATGCGCAATCAGCATCCGTTCCTCCTGCCTCGCCATTTCTTCCTCCGTTACATTTCTCCTTCTTGCATTCCGGTATTCACTGATCAGCACATCGTAACGGACCTCCAGATCATCTTTGCGCTCCTGTGTTTTCTTATAATAAATGAATCCTGTGACTAAGAATAAAATGTAAATGATGACAAAACCTTGTGTGATTACGTTTAGTCCGGATAGTAATAAAGCAATAAGTAAACCTGCGAGGACGATACCTGACTGAATTAAACTCGCTCGTAACGACAGACGGAAAAAACCTTCTGCCAGATTTAATGTCAATACCAATAGAAGAAATGGATTGAATTCCGAAGCATTCCCGGGGTTAAAGATCAGAATCGCCAAGATACCATTTATACTGAGAAGTACTAGCAATGCTTTCGGTCTTTTTGCGAATAACGGGAAAATAAAAAGCAGAATAAAATAAAGGGCTGTACCTAACAATTTCCCCATCATCTCTTCGATCGGCTCATTCATATAAAGAATTGCCAACGGCCAAATGAGGAAATTCATACCTAGCCATATCCAATAGATTTTCATGTTCTCCGCTCCTTCACTCTGTTAAAAACGTAGCATAATAATAGTTGGAAGTCTAGAAGGCTTGAAGAGGAAGGCGAATAAAATTAATGGCAGCTTAGGATGCTTAATCTGATGGGAATTTCATGATGTTTAAAATGAGGTGGAATGATACTTCCATGTATTTTATTCATGACAAGAGAAGAGCTCTATTGCATGTTTTACCTCTAAACGGAAGCTGTTCGTGACTAGAGAACTGTTCTATTGTAAGTTTTACCGTAAAACAGACGCGATTCACGATAACGTCCTTATAATTGTGTAAAAAGGTATAAAATAATAGGTCATCTTCCAGACCCATGTTAAAATATTTTCGACCAAGAAAACAACACATGGAGGTAGGAAAAGATGACCCAAATAAATATTACTATAAATTTAGAAGA
>NZ_JBHUDE010000016.1:0-29644 GCF_042678205.1 Oceanobacillus luteolus | reverse complement strand
AGGTGTCCTTTTTGTTTACTAAAATTATGATAAATAGAAAATAGCTTCGCGCAAAAAGCGCGAAGCTATTTTCTATTTACTGGGGTTTTGTCCCAGCCTCTTTTTTACCACTCCATAATATAGATTGATAGATTCCTAATCTTACAGTTCTTCTGCTGCATCGATTACTTCTTGTGGAACTTCAATCTCATCAACTGTATTTATACCAGTGTAAGTAGCAGTCATTTCTTGTTGTAGACTTAAAGTTTCCCCTTCTGCCGTTATATCCAAATCCATATTTGTAATGAGTTTCTTTGTATCATAGGTCTTCTTATCAATATGGACTTCATAGTAAAGGGAATGAACTGTCATATTTTCTAACACTTCTTCAATATCCACTCCAGCATCTCCTAGAACGCCTTCACCAAAGTTTTCTTTGATGATTTCCTGGGAAAGTTCGAATAATTCTTCTCCATCCCCATCATACTTAAATACATAGTAGTCATCTTCTTCAGAAAAATCGATTTCATCAATAAATGATTCCAACATTTCCAACTGTTCTTGTGGATTTTGTTCCATATTCGCTAGATCCATTGGCATCATGTCACTACTCATCTTCATCCATGTCTGACTCATCGATTCATACATATAAAGATCTGTATTTGTTAGATACATTTCCATATCGTTATCAAGACTCATTCCATCCATATTCATTGTAATCGTACCAGCTTGATGCATCGTAAGCGGGTCAAGCGTCATCGCAGTCTTCGTATCCATCCCCATCTCCATAGAACCCATCGCCGGGTCTCCTTCGATGATTTGGTTCATCGTCATATCAACCTCAGCACTTTCTATCTTCTCTCCCGCTTCCAGCGCTTTTTGGTATACATCTTGTGCATCTTCACTTTCTCCACATGCAGCTAAAAACATAATGAGCATAAACATAATTCCTACTGTAATTTTTTTCATTGTAATCCCCTTTCAAGTTTGCCTACATGATTATACGATACTTTTCATAAAAGGTTTCAAAAAAATCATCAATAATAAAATCTTTTTGGAAATGCCAATTAAGAATAATCCATGGATACTTAACCGAAGCCCCAGAATCCATCAGAATCATTCAATTGATTTAATGATTCTCGCGGGATTTCCGCCAACAACGACTCCGGCAGGAACATCCTTAGTAACTATTGAACCAGACGCAATTACTGCACCATCACCAATTGTCACACCAGGATTAATAACTGCTCTGCCCCCAACCCATACATTGTGGCCAATGGATACTGCTTTTCCATACTCCAACCCACTATTCCGTTCAACTGCAGAAACAGGATGAGATGCTGTATAAATATGTACACCAGGACCTAATAAACAGTTATCTCCTATCTTTATCTCACAGACATCTAAGAATACACAGTCAAAGTTTGCAAAGAAGTTTTTACCGAGTCGGATATTATAACCATAATCACAACGAAAACTCGGTTCAATATAGGTGTTCTCACCACTTTCACCAAACAACTGTTTAAGGATTTCCATCCGCTTCTCATCCTCATGTGGTGAAGTGACATTGTACTCTCCTGTTAAATGCCTTGCTCTCAGACGCTCTTCTTTTAAAAGTGGATCTTCAGGATTATATAATTGACCAGCAACCATCTTTTCCTTTTCACTCTTCATTTTCCACCCTCCTTTTTCTGATAAATCCATCCTATGGAATCTACCAATTAATTTCTGACAAATCGTTCCAAGTATACCTTAAATTAGACAAATTGAACAGCTGTAAAAATGAATGCCAAGCGGAGTATATGGATAAAATCAACTTATCATCAGAGAAACGTTGAAAATCATAGAAAAATAGTGAAAAACCACAAGAAGCAAAGATGTTAACGTTTCCTTGTCATTTTTTGTTTCTCCCCATTTATGCTATGATTTGTATGGTGAAAGTCGAGTTCTCGCTATAGGGTTACTATTTATAACAACTGAGAATTTATTAGAGGTGATTAATTGAAAGTTCAAACATTGCAAGAAGAATGGTTCGGAAATATTCGAGGTGATATTCTTGCAGGAATTGTAGTAGCCTTAGCTTTAATTCCGGAAGCAATTGCTTTTTCGATTATTGCTGGGGTCGATCCAATGGTTGGATTGTATGCATCATTTTGTATTGCGGTCGTCATTGCTTTCGTTGGCGGAAGACCTGGTATGATTTCTGCCGCAACTGGAGCGATGGCATTAGTGATGGTCGACCTCGTAGCAGATTATGGATTACAATACTTACTTGCTGCCACCATTCTTACAGGCATCATCCAGATTATTTTCGGAGCCTTAAAATTATCGAAGATCATGAAATTTGTTCCTCAGTCTGTCATGATTGGTTTTGTGAATGCTTTAGCCATTATGATATTCTTGGCACAACTTCCCCACTTTGCAGGTGAATCATGGGTAATGTATGTATTAGTTGGGCTGACACTAGCAATTATTTATCTCTTGCCTAGATTGACGAAAGCAGTGCCATCTACCCTAGTTGCAATTGTTGTCATTACGGTGATTGTCATCTACGGTGGGATTCAAACAGGTACGGTTGGTGATATGGGAACTATTACACAAAAGCTTCCAGCATTTTTCTTCCCCGATATTCCTTTCACATTGGAAACGTTGATTATAATTCTACCCTACTCTTTCTCACTCGCTATTGTTGGATTAATTGAATCATTACTTACGGCAAATATAGTAGATGATATGACCGATACAGCAAGTGATAAAAATAAAGAAAGTCGTGGTCAAGGGATCGCCAATATCGTTGCAGGATTTTTCGGAGGAATGGCGGGTTGTGCGATGATAGGACAGTCTGTTATCAATGTAAAATCTGGTGGACGTGGCAGATTATCCGCTCTTGTAGCAGGAGTATTTTTGATGTTTTTAATCGTTGTACTCGGTGGATTAGTCGTACAAATTCCACTTGCGGCACTTGCAGGAGTTATGATTATGGTTTCCATCAGTACATTTGATTGGTCATCACTAAGGAACATCTACCGGATTCCAATCACAGATGCAATTGTTATGGTGACAACCGTAGCAATCGTAATCGTGACAAGTAACTTGGCTATCGGTGTAATTATCGGTGTTCTATTAAGTGCAATATTTTTCGCGGCAAAGATCTCAAAAATTGAAATCAATGAAAAGTTATTAGATGCACAACAAACAAAGATTTATTCGATTAGAGGACAACTTTTCTTCGCTTCTGTAAGTGATTTCCCTGGAAAGTTTAATTATGATGACAATGTTGAGCAAGTTATTATTGACTTGACGGAAGCGCATTTGTGGGACACTTCAGCAATAGCAGCGTTAGAGAAGATAGAAGAAAAATATCGAGAAAAAAATATCAGTGTAACCTATCGAGGTATTAACCAAGCTAGTTCAGAATTAAAGAGAAAAGTTACCGGCACTTAAGAGAGACACAGTTTCACTACGTGTCTCTCTCCTCGTTCCTTAATAGAAAGGAGACATCTTATGTCAACACAAGAAAAATTGGAACATGCGAATAAGGTCTATATGTTTATGTTGGTTGCAGGAATTATTACAATTTCATTCAATTTAAGACCAGCAATAACTGCAGTGGGACCACTCCTCGGAATGATCAGGGATGATGTTGGACTTACAAATTGGAGCGCTGGTCTATTAACGAGTCTCCCTTTAATAGCGTTTGCCATAATGTCGCCCTTTGCGGCAAGAATAGGAAATCGTTATACGTATGAAGGAGCAATGTTAATTGGTCTTGTTTTACTTTTAATCGGTATTAGTGCCCGTACGACTTCTATTATAATTCTACTATTTACGGGTACTTTATTTGCAGGACTTGGAATTGCAATTTTAAATGTTTTATTACCAGGCTTAATCAAGGATAAATTTCCACATAAAGTAGGAGTCTTGACAGGAATTTACACGACTACAATGGGAGTGATAGCTGCAATTTCATCTGGGATCAGTATTCCAATCGCTGAAAATCTCGGTCTTGGGTGGCAAGTGGCACTTTTGATATGGGCAATTCCAGTATTACTTGCAATCCTCATCTGGATTTATCTACGTACTAAACATAAGAAGACGAAAACGTCGGATGAAAGCGAAATGAAGTATGTTTACGCTACGCATAAAAAAATATGGCTCTCTCCACTAGCATGGCAAATCGCTGGGTTTATGGGGGTACAGTCCTTCTTATTTTATGTTACGATTTCTTGGCTGCCTGAAATTCTACATGCAACCGGAATGACAACGGAAATGGCCGGGTGGATGTTATCCTTTACACAGTTTATAGGGTTGCCGGCAAGCTTTCTAGTCCCTATTCTCGCCGAAAAAGTAAAATCATTAAAAGGAATGGTCGCATTTCTCACCCTTTCTTGTTTTGTTGGTTACGGCGGCTTATTAATAAGCAGTCACTTTATCATTACAGTGATTTGTATTGTATTAATTGGAATTTCACTATCTGGTAACTTCGCATTCGCATTAACACTCTTTTCTTTGCGGACAAGGACTTCTAATGCTGCTGCTGAACTTTCCGGTATGGCCCAAACTGCAGGTTATGTCCTGGCAGCATTCGGACCAATATTTATTGGTTTTCTTTATGATTTATCAGGAAGCTGGATGATTCCAACCATAGCTATTATGATTGCGGCAGTAATTATTACTATCTTTGGCTTCCTAGTTTCCAAAGAAGGTTATGTTTATGAATAGTTCTAGGCTATTGTCGGGAGGCATGCTCGTCTTATATGACGTGCATGCCTTTTTCTTTCTAAATCTCTAACCTCAAACAGATAGAAATTGCGAGTAGAGAAGTTCATCTTAACTTATGTTATGATATGAACTAATACAACGTTGAAAGGGATATAATCATGGATCTAAAAATTTTATACGAAGACAACCACTTGTTATTTGTCATCAAGCCAGTAAATGTTCCAGTCCAAGCGGATCGGACGGGAGATACTGATTTACTTACACTTGTAAAACAAGATATAAAGACACGCTATAATAAACCTGGAAATGTGTATGCTGGAATGGTCCACCGGTTGGATCGCCCTGTTGGAGGTGTCATGGTTTTTGCCAAAACATCAAAAGCGGCTTCCCGCCTTTCAGACACGATAAGAAAACACCAGATGGAGAAAAAATATTTGGCGATTGTAAGGGGGACCCCAGAGAAGAATTCTGCTCGTTTAGAAGATTATCTCGTAAAAAACAAAAAAGAAAATATAGTATATACGACGTCAAGTACTCATAAAGATGCTAAAAAGGCTATCCTGGACTTCGAATTAATCGGAACGAAGGATGGACTGAGCCTGCTTTCCATCAACCTCCATACCGGAAGACCACATCAAATCAGGGTACAACTGGCGAGTCGCGACCTCCCACTCTACGGAGATCAAAAATATGGGGATAAAGTCAACAAACCAGGTGAACAGATAGCCTTATGGGCAAATGAACTTGCTGTTCCTCATCCTACGAAAAAAGAGGAAATCCGGATTCAATCTTCTCCACCAAAAGAATATCCATGGAATTTATTTATTAAATAAGTGAGCTAGACAATCATGTTAAATTTGATTGTCTAGCTTTTATTCATGGCAATCGCACCACAAACTCATCTCACCCCCCTTTACATAACTTAAAGATTTCATAACAACACTTCCCCCTCTGTTTCAAAAATACCTGTATAAAATATCCAATATTTCTTTATGTAAAACATAAAATAGAAAAAGATTATTACTTTCAAAAAATATGAAACCAATGTCTAGGTTCATCCGTATTATGATTAAGGAAATTAAATGGTAAAGGAGGGATGATATGGAATTATTTGGTACACCTATTGAAAATATTTACTTGTTTGTTTTGATCATCGCTGGGATTTTAACCATACTATATTTATTCTTCGGAGATTTTATTGAAGTATTTGGTGAAATATCTCCATTTCTTAATCCAGCACTCATTTTAGCTTTTATAACATTTTTTTCCGCAGCTGCATATATTTTAGAGCTTGTTACCTCTCTATCTAGTATTGTAATTATTATCATATCTTCTATTCTTGCATTCATTCTCGCTGCCGTATTAAATATCTTCGTCTTTATACCTATGAAATCAGCAGAGGAATCATTAAGTTATACGGAAGATTCTTTGAAGGGCAGAGTTGGAAAAATCATCTTATCTGTTCCGGAGGATGGTTTTGGTGAGATTGTAATCAAAAGTAAAAGTGGTACGATTTCCAAACCTGCGGCAAGTTACGATAATGAGTTGATTCAGGAAGGAACGCGTGTCTTAGTCATAGAAGTAAAGAATGGTGTTCTGTATGTAGTGCCTTATGAAACCGGATTTGATCTGGAATCAGGTTAATCTACTCATCTAGAGTATTTTAATAAACAAACCTATAAGGGGGAAACAAAATGTTCGATGCAATCAGCATGACTATTTGGGTTGTAGTGGCGATTGTCGTATTTTTAGTTATTGCCTTTATTGCTATTTTCACGACGAGATATCGTACTGCGGGCCCTGACGAAGCATTAATTGTGACGGGAAGTTATCTAGGTGGAAAAAATGTACATACGGATGAAGCCGGAAATAAAATTAAAATCATCCGTGGAGGCGGTACCTTCGTTCTGCCAGTTTTCCAACAAGCAAGTCCTTTAAGCTTATTATCCAGTAAACTTGAAGTATCTACTCCTGAAGTCTATACAGAACAAGGTGTTCCTGTAATGGCAGACGGTACAGCAATTATTAAGATCGGCGGCTCGGTCAATGAAATCGCAACTGCTGCCGAACAATTTTTAGGTAAATCCCGCGCCGACAGAGAATATGAAGCTAAAGAAGTTCTAGAAGGACACCTCCGCTCCATACTCGGTTCCATGACAGTAGAGGAAATCTATAAGAACCGGGATAAATTCTCTCAAGAAGTACAGCGTGTCGCTTCACAAGACTTGGCAAAAATGGGACTTATTATTGTATCCTTTACAATTAAAGAAGTAAGAGATTCTAACGGTTACTTGGAATCCCTTGGTAAACCACGAATTGCCCAAGTAAAACGAGATGCGGATATTGCTACCGCAGACGCTGAAAGAGACACACGTATCAAACGTGCGGAAGCTGCAAAGGAAGCCCAAAAAGCCGAACTCGAACGTGCCACTGAAATTGCGGAAGCAGAGAAAGAAAATCAATTGAAGGTAGCAGAATTCCGCCGGGAACAAGATATAGCAAGAGCCCGAGCTGACCAAGCTTATGACTATGAAACTGCTAGAGCGAAGCAACAAGTTACAGAACAGGAAATGCAAATTAAGATTATCGAAAGACAGAAACAAATTGAACTTGAAGAAAAAGAAATTCTGCGTCGTGAAAAACAATACGACTCTGAAGTGAAGAAAAAAGCAGATGCTGACCGCTATTCTGTTGAACAAGCGGCCGTTGCGGATAAAGCAAAACAAATGGCTGAAGCAGATGCACATAAATACCGCATTGAAGCGCAAGCAAAAGCTGAAGCGGAAAAAGTACGGATCGATGGTCTTGCAAAAGCAGATTCTCTAAAGGCTCAAGGGGAATCGGAAGCAGAAATCATTCGTCTAAAAGGTATTGCGGAGGCAGAAGCGAAACAGAAAATCGCAGAAGCTTTCGAACAGTTTGGAGAGGCAGCAGTTTTGGATATGGTTATCAAAATGCTTCCTGAATATGCTAAAGAAATTGCTCGTCCGCTTGGCAATATCGACAAAATTACTGTCGTTGATACAGGAGGAAGCGAAGGCAATAGTGGTGCTAATAAAGTATCCAGCTATGCAACCAATTTGATGGCCACTCTACAAGAGTCATTAAAAGAAACATCTGGTATTAATGTAAAAGAATTACTGGAGGGCATTGCTGGTAAGCAAGCATTTCCGGAAGCTAACCAACCAATCAAGATCCCTCGAGAAACAGAAGAGGTTTCTACGGTAGAAAAAACAGACTAAAACTTGAAAGCCACGGAATGGTTCATGAAAAATGTGAACCATTCCGTGGCTATCCTTTATCAATAAATAATGTAAGCACTTTTGCTTCTTCGTTGTCCACAGGCATAAATAAATGTGGTTTATGGCCTTGGAAATACGCACAATCTCCTTTTTCCATCACATGCTTTTCTCCGTTGTAAAATAAGATAATGGAGCCTTCCAAGATAAAAATAAATTCATCCTGTGAATGGGTATACCCTTCTGTCCGCTTGTTAAATTCTTTCGGAGTGACATGCACAATCGTTGGTTCCAGTCCGCTATAGTGGGCCCGGTTAGCAAGCAGCTCGTAAGAATATCCCATGGATTCATCCCCTACTTTAGATGGACGTTCACTTTTCTTCTGTATGATAAGCTCTTCTTCTTTTTCTTCATCGAGGATCCATGAAAGTGGGACTTCTAACGTATCGCTGATTTTTGAGAGTGTTGCTACAGCAGCGGCAGTTTGACCGTTTTCAATTTTTGACAACATACTCTTTGATATCTCACATTGATCAGCCACTTGTTGTTGAGTCAGTTTTTTTCGTAATCGAATTTGTTTAATTTTCTTACCAATATTATGTAGATCTATCGATATTCATTCCCTTCTAAATTCCTATGTTCGTTATTAATCGTATATTAGGGACTGATTCAAGTCAAGAACCGGGGACTATTTCCAAAGTAAAAGCCATGTAGACAACTATGAATGGTTGTCTACATGGCTTTATACCTATCAGGCGTTCGATATATATGCTAACGATCTGCTTGGTAACAGTTTTCCTAGAAGATTTTGGATATAAAGGCCTGCCTGCTGCATCTTCCGTTCGCTGATTCCTGTCTGTATTCCAACTCCATGCAGAAGATATAAAACATCATTTGTATCTACGTTACCCGTCGCCCCTTTTGCGTAAGGGCATCCACCTAGTCCTCCAACCGATCCATCAAAACGAGTTACCCCATAATGGAGTGAAGTCATGATATTTGCAATAGCCATCCCCCTTGTATCATGGAAATGCAGAATTAATTTTTCTTTGGGAAAGTGTTTCAGTAAAACCTCTAGCAGTTTTTCCACATCGGTCGGTACAGCAGTACCGATCGTATCACCTAAAGATAGATCATCTGCTCCAGCATCCACTAAACGCTGACAAACCTCAAGAACCTGCTCTGGAGTAATTTTCCCTTGATATGGACAGTCAAAAACAGTTGAAACATACCCCGTGACCCGTTTTCCCACTGCTTTAGCTTCTTTTATAACTTCTTCAAGTACAGGATACGTTTCGGCAATGGATTTATTTATATTTTTTTGATTATGCATTTCACTCGCTGACATGAACACGGATGCCCCGTCAATTCCAGCCTCTAACGCAAATTCCAGTCCCTTCATATTTGGGACCAATGCAGAATAGACTACATTCGGATTCCGTTTAATTTTACGTCCTACTTCCCTTGCATCTTTCAAAGCTGGGATCATTTTTGGATTTACAAAGGATGAGTATTCAATCTCCCTTACCCCTGTATTGGAAAGCATATTAATCCAAGCAATCTTTTGATCAGTAGGAATCCACTCTTTTTCATTTTGCAATCCATCTCGGGGACCGACTTCCTTAATAATTACTTCTCTCGGTAAATTTCTCATTCCTTATCCCTCCATTCTATCGTATGCATTCTACTGAATTAAGGACTATATTCCAAAGCGCTTTCTATAAAAAATACTTAAATAATAAATAATTCAATCTAGTTTACTTTTACTCAACATTGTTGAATAAAGTATATAATAAATATTCAAATAATGCAATCATTTTATTTGTAAAAAATTAGTCGATGACATACTTGATAAATAAATCGATTCATACACTGTTCCTTATTTCGGTGTTAACGAACTTCCATCCATACACTGTTCTCGGTCTGGTTTTGATAGAATTCTTTGCTACAGTTTCCGGTGATGAAGGATACTGCTCTGAGAAATCCAATAAAATCAAAATAATAAAAAACGAACTCAGAGTTAGTGAGTTCGTTTTTGGGAAACGTCATATTTAAATGTTTTGAATTATAATCCTTCGTCAGTTTCTGTTTCGGAATCAGTGCTTGGGTCAGTACCTGGTTCTGTTCCTGACTCACCGCCTGGTTCCGTTCCTGGCTCTGTTTCTGATTCACCGCCTGGTTCTGTTCCAGGTTCTGTTCCTGATTCACCACCTGGTTCTGTTCCTGGATCTGTTTCGTTACCGTCTTGAGGAGCTTGCTCCTCAGGAACATCCGGTGCAATTGGTTGTTCTGGCTCTTGCTCTTCCCCATCTGAACAAGCTACAAGGAATCCCGACAATAGACAAGTGGAAGCAAATATTGTTAGTTTTTTCTTCATCATACTCATTCCTTTCCTTAGCTTTCTAATACATGTATATCCTTTATTAGCCATTACAAATCTTAAGAAGGGTTTACAAAACAATAACAACTGTAAAATTATTTTACTCTTTTGACATTCTGTTGAAATGAAACCTAATTCTTATTTGTCCAGTAATATATATTAAGATAAACTGAAGATAATCGAAAACAGAGGAGGATGACCATGGGGATATTATCCAGATTCAGTACGTTAATGAAAGCAAATATAAACCATCACCTAGATGTAATGAAACAGCCTGATAAAATCGTACAAAAGACCTTACGTGACATTAATCTAGACCTTCGAACAGTAAATTCTGAACGGAATGCATTGGAATCGGATGTTAAGCGTGCTAAACAAGCAGTCGATGAATGTGAAGCTGAAATTAGAAAGCTGGAACGATACCGGGAACGGGTTGAAGAGCGTGACTATGAAAAAGCAATGATGTTTGCCAATAAACAAGAAGAATTGGAAACAAAAAAGTTGGAATTAGTCTCAACCTACAACCAACTTATCGTTGATGCAAAACAGTTAAAACTATTGGAAGAAAAGTTAGCCCTGGATCTAAGACAATTGGAATTACGAAGCTATTCTATCAGAGAAAAAACCGCATTACTAAACCAGCAGGAAAAAATAAACACTAGTGATTCCCATGTTTCAAGCGGCTTTTCCAGTTACGAGGAAGAATTGAATTTTAAAATAGATGAGGCTGAAGCTCTCGCTAAACTTAGAAATCAAACAAAAGAAATAGAAAATATTGATGCAGAGATCAGTAAGTTGATACCGAATAAAGATCAGGAAAGTAACTAATGGGGGAATAAAAAATGGTTATACATTATAAATGTCCGAACTGTGGGAGTGATATGGCTTTTGATGCAGAATCCGGCGCCCTTTCCTGCGGGAATTGTGGCAGGCAGGACAATATTGAAGATTTTTCAGATGAATTTATCGAGACCGTTTTTGAAGAGGATGAAGCAAAGGAATATCATTGTAATAACTGTGGCGCAAACATCGTGACGGATGCCGATACGACAGCGACCAGTTGCAGTTTTTGTGGAGCTGCAGTCGTTCTAGCTGACCGTGTATCAGGAATCCTTGCCCCCTCCCTCGTCATTCCTTTTACCATTTCCAAGCGCCAAGCAGAAGAAGCCTTTATCAAGTGGTGCCGCAAGGGGCTATTGACTCCCCGTGGCTTCATGTCAGCAAGTCGTATTAAAAAGATAACTGGTATATACGTTCCTTTTTGGCTATACGATTTAAAAAATGAAGCTAAGGTTCATGCTGTAGGAACACGAGTTAGAACGTATTCAAGAGGGGAATATATTTATACAGAAACCAAATATTATGATGTATACCGAGATTTACGAATTGATTTTAGCCGCGTGCCGGTGGACGCTTCTGAGAAAATGGATGACAAATTGATGGATAAACTGGAACCTTATCAATATAGTGATCTTAAAGATTTTAAGACCCCTTACCTTGCCGGCTACATTGCCGAAAAATATAATTACGATGCAAAAGAACTGTTTCCCCGAGTAAAGGAAAAAATGAATAAACCTTTGGACGACTTCATCCGCTCCACTGTCAGCGGCTATACATCTGTAAGGTACAAAAATAAAAACATCACTACAAAAAGCAGGAAAAGTCTTTACACGATGCTCCCAGTTTGGATGGTATACTATGATTACGATCAATCAGAACATATTTTTGCCATGAACGGCCAAACAGGGAAAGTTGTCGGGAAGCCTCCGTTAAGTAAAGGAAAAATTGCAGCCTGGTTTGGTGGAATTGCTGGTGGATCGTTCTTGCTGATGAAAATCATCTCCTTTATTGTAACGGGAGGTGGCATTCTCTAATGAAACTTTTATGGAAAACTTCTATTTTGTTTACATTTCTATTTTTCCTATTAATCTCTCCTGCCCTTGCCGATGTACAGCGAATCTATGATCACGCAGATCTGCTTACAGATGAACAAGTGCAAGAATTAGAGAAGCAAGCAGCAAACTACTTTGAAGAATGGAATACGGATTTTATCATCATAACGACAGAAGATACTAACGGGAAGACAATTATGAAGTATATGCAGGATTTTACTGATGAATTAAAAGATGAATTTAATCGCCAAGAGGATAATATGGCCGTCATCACAATAGATATGGATTCTCGTATGGTAGATATTGCTGGATTTGGTATCGCAGAAAAATATATTGATGACGAAAGAATCGAATTGATTCTTGATCATGTTACGCCTTATTTCTCTCAGGGCGACTATTATAAAGCATTCAAACTCTTTTTTGAAAAAGCAGATGAATATTTAGATATTCGACCTGGGGTAAATCCAGAGTCAGTCTTTTTTAATACCTTTTTCCAACTTGCAGTTGCAGTTGTCTTGGCAGCAATTATCGTATTTTTAATGGCCTATACTTCTGGTGGAAGAGTTACCGTAACAAGTGGAACTTATTTAAATCGCAGTAGCTCTAGAATAATCAGTAAGCGGGATCGGTATTTAAGAAAAACCGTAACTAGAAGGAAAAAGCCATCTGCAAATAATAACGGGGGTGGAGGTGGTTTCCGTGGCGGTGGTGGCGGAATCACCGGCGCTGGTAGATCACATAGTGGCGGTAGAAGAGGATTTTAAACGGAAAAAAATCGAAAGGATGAGAGTGATGTCTTTTTTTAGAAATCAATTAGCGGATATAGTAGAATGGCAAGAATTTAGAGACGATATGATCTTTTGGAAATGGCCGAACCGAGAAATAAAACGGGGAAGCCGTTTGATGATTGGTCCTGGTCAAGATGCAATTTTTATTAATAACGGAAAAATAGAAGGAATCTTCAAAGATGATGGAGAGTACAACATTGAATCGGAAATCATTCCCTTCCTTTCTACATTGAAAGGATTTAAATTTGGCTTTCGAACTGGGCTAAGAGTGGAAGTTCTATTCGTGAACACGAAACAATTCACTGTAAAATGGGGTACAAAAAATCCGATTAATATTCCATCCCCTTCCCCTGCTATGCCAGGTGGAATTCCTATTCGTGCAAATGGTACGTTTAATTTTAAGGTGAATGATTATGTGCGATTGATTGAGAATGTTGCAGGTGTGAAGAAGCGTTATTTAGTAGAAGATGTCAAAATTCGAATTACATCCGTACTTGATCAGTTATTGATGAAATGGATCGTTAAAGAAGGTAAGGATTTATTTAATCTGAAAATCAACGCTTCCGAAATATCCCAAGGTATTAAAGAAGATCTTGATATGGAAATCTATGATCTTGGACTTACAATCACTGGATTCAATGTCAGCAGCTTTAATTATCCTAAAGAAATTCAGGATAGAGTTCAGAAAGCAGCAGCGCTCGGTATGATTGGCGATGTCAGTAAATACCAACAAATAGAAATGACCGATGGTATTGCGTCAGGTAAAGTGAAAAGTAGTGGTACCGCTTCTGATATGGTCGGAATGATGATGGGCATGAATGTAGCCAACGAAATGATGAAAAATATGAAGCAAAATCAAGATCCAGGAACGGAACAGAAGCAAGCCAAACAAGCCCCAGCTTCACCGGATTCCGGTAATTCTAGCAAACCAAACTTCTGTCCAAACTGTGGTCAAAAAGTTGATGGTGCCAATTTCTGTCCGAACTGTGGACAAAAATTATAACAAATCTCTCACGTTTCGTTGCATCATAGAAAAAAACAAGTCAGCTTAGAGCTGACTTGTTTTTTATTGTATCGTAACTTTCACTTTGCGTACGCCCCAATTTTTTGCGGCTTTTTCTGATGAGAGGAATACATCAATTTTATTTCCTCGAATCGCACTGCCTGTATCCCCTGCTATAGCATAGCCATAGCCTTCTACATGAACAAGTGAATGTAATGGGATGACATCTGGATCAACTGCAATTACTTTTGCGTCTGGATTTTCTTTTAAGTTAATTCCCGTGCTTGTTACACCGGAACATCCTTTACAATCAGCAGTATAAGCAGTTGCTGTAACGGTGAAGCTTTTGGACTCAGCTTTCTCTTCCTTTTTTACATTTTTGGCCGATTCATTACTGGATCGCTTGGAAGAGTCACTTTTTGCATTACTAGTTTTTTGTTCAACTTTCGCAACCTGAACAAGCTTAGAGCCGTTCTGCTTTTCCTTTTTAGCTTCTTCTGCTTTTTGTTTTTCAATCGCTGCTAAACGACGTTTCTCTCTTTCCTCACGTTCTTTTTTAGCTGCTTCTGCAATATCTGCCAACACTTTTTCTTCCATTGATTTCAGTTGACTATCCTCTGTCTCCAGCTCTTCTACATAAGCAATCAACTCTTGTTGTTTGGCTTCGACAGCTTCTTGCGCTTTTTCCTGTTCACGCTTCTCTTTTTCGATGCTCACCAGTTTTTCTTCTTGTTCGGCATGCATCTCATTCAATTCATCTAACTTTTCCATTCTGGTCATCTGATGAGCTTCTACTAATTCCATATCTGATTCAAGCTCTTCCATTAAACTTGTATCAGAATCCATAATTTGATTGACAGCGGTCAAACGACTGATGAAATCACCAAAACTTTTGGCACCAAAGAGTACTTCGATATAGTTTACTAGACCACCAGACTTTTGATACGATGCTGCTCTATCCTTTAAGATATCAAATCGTTGTTCAATGCTTAATTTTAATTCTTCAATTTCTTCTTGCAAGGTAGAGATTTCTTCTATTGTCACTTCTATATCATATGTAATTTCATCTACCCTAGCTTGTTTTTCACTTAATAGCTCGTCCAATCGGATGACTTCTTCATTTAATGCTTGCAACTCATCATATAATTCATTAATTCTTTGCTCTTGTACTGATAAATTTTTCTCTATTTCTTTTCTTTCTTTCTGTATCTCTTCCAATTCAGCCCCATTCGTAGCAAAGACATCAACTGTAAATATTGATTGGAATAAAATTAGAGAAGCTATTAAGGTAAAAATCCTAGTTTTCTTCCGCAAACTTTTTCCCCCATTTCCATAGATTTCTTGTTAGGAATCTATGGTATGAAGTATAACATTGGAAAATAACAATTTGATTATGCTTATATTACAATTAGATTTCAGCGCAAGACAAAAAATGACAAAAGCCACGCATATTATATATATACGTGGCTGAAGTTGTTATTAAAAGAATCAATTTGCCGACTTGAATTCTTCCATCACATTAGTTAGATTTTGCTTTTCGTCTACCGTTAACTCAACTAATGGCAAACGTACACCGCCTACCTCTATTCCCGCCTCATTCAATGCTGACTTGACAGGGGCAGGACTAGGTGCTTGGAACAAGACATCTATTACCGGTAGAATACGTCGATGCTGCTTTGCCGCTTGTTCATTTTCACCAGCTAAAAAGCTATTTATCATACTCCTCATTTCATTACCAATAACATGGGCTGCAACAGATACTACTCCCATTCCACCGATTGCAAGCATTGGAACCGTCATGCCGTCATCTCCGCTATACACACTGAAGTCATCCGCAGTTTTTTGAATGATTTCTGCTGCTGCATCAAGATCTCCGCTTGCTTCCTTGACGGATACAATATTTTCAATTTCAGCTAAACGAATGATTGTTTCCGGTGTCATATTGACAGATGTTCTCCCTGGGATATTGTAGAGCATAATGGGCAATGCAGTACTTGCTGCAATTTGGCTAAAATGTTCATATAAACCCTGCTGCGAAGGTTTATTATAATAAGGGGTCACGAGCATAATACCGTCTACACCAACTTGTTCTGCCTCTTTCGTTAATTCAATTGTTTCTCTTGTGTTGTTTGAACCCGTTCCTGCGAGTACCGGAATCCTGCCATCTACTTCTTTTACAACAACATTGAATAAGTCCACTTTCTCCTTACTCGTTAAGGTTGGCGATTCACCGGTAGTACCCGCTACTACTAAGCCATCCGTACCAGTAGCTATTAAATGTTCAATTAAAGCTGAAGTTCTGGAATAGTCGATTTCTCCTTGTTCATCAAATGGTGTCACCATCGCTGTTAGTAATCTTCCAAAATTCATGTCACTCACAACCCTTTCTTTTCATATCTAGTCAAAATAAAAAGCAATAACGGTGGGCCGCTATTGCTTGTTGAACATTTTAGTTCTTTCTGCCTGATAGCGCACCATATAGTTACCTATATGACAGATCTATATCTTTTCGACATAGACCCAGCATCGGGAAGAGTGAGTTTCCTTCTGCTTCGGCAAATTCCCCTTTCCTTATGGTTCGACGGATCTCATTCATCCTCCCCATAAGTACTGATGGTCTTTGCAACCTCTATCTTATTATAAGAAATAAGAGATATTTAATTGTTACCCTACTATAACAAACATAGGGAAAAATAACAAGCAGTAGCAGCTGATTATCCCTTTCCCTCTATGTTATGTCAATAGTAATTCGGTTGTGCCTATAATTTATAAGATTCGCTCACCAAACAATGAACCGACCAAATCAACCGCCAGTTGTCCTGTCTTATTCCGTTCATCCAAAATCGGATTGACTTCCACAAACTCAGCAGAAGTGATCATCTGTGATTCTGCTAATAATTCCATTGCCAAATGTGCCTCTCGGGTTGTGACACCACCTGCAACTGGGGTACCAACTCCAGGCGCATATAGAGGGTCTAAACCGTCCAGATCAAATGATAGGTGCACCCCATCCACTCCATTGTTTCTAAAATAAGCAATGGTCTCCTCAATTATCGATGACATGCCAACACGATCGATTTCATGCATCGTATAAACTTTAATTCCTTTTTCTTTGATTAGGTTCTTTTCACCTTCATCTAATGAACGCGCTCCAATGATCACTACATTTTCCGGTTCAACCTTTGGAGTGAATCCACCTATATCTGTAAGCTTCTTTTCACCTAATCCGATTGATGCGGCTAGTGGCATTCCATGGATATTTCCAGAAGGCGATGTTTCAGGTGTATTTAAATCCCCATGGGCATCAAACCAAATAACCCCTAACCGCTTCCGAAATTTAGTAACACCCGCTAATGTTCCAATTGCAATACTGTGATCGCCACCAAGTATCAATGGAAATGAATTCGCCTTCATCACCCCTTCGACTTTTGCCATTAATTGTTCACTTGATTTTACAACAGCTGTCAAGTTCCTTATTCCCGTTTGTGGATCAGTCTCCAAACGATCTCTTCCAATTTGAACATCACCTAAATCATCTACATGGAAACCGTTATTTTCAAGACGCTCGACGATGTCGGCATAGCGAATGGCACTTGGACCCATATCTACACCACGTCTCAGTTGCCCTAAATCCATCGGCATCCCAATAATCGATATTTTTTTCATGTATACTCCTCCTGCCAAAAAATATGTATCTTTCTTATAATTTGCATTAAATCTATTAAACTGTCAATTTACATGTCATAGGATAAAAAAATACCACAGTCAGAAAACTGTGGTATATGTTCCGTTACCTTTTTCTACAATTTATTTAACACGTTATAGATTCGCTCTAATGCCCAGTCCAAGTTCTCTTTTGTGATGATGAGTGGTGGAGCAAAACGAATTGTATTCTCATGGGTCTCTTTACAGAGGACTCCTTCTAATTTCAGTTTTTCACAAAACTCTCTAACAGGATGGTTAAATTCCACACCTATGAAAAGACCACGGGCACGAACTTCTACTAAGTCAGAATTATTTATTTTTCTAAGACCTTCTGCAAAATACTCGCCAAGTTGCTGTGATTTTTCCACCAATTTTTCTTCCTCAATAACATCAATAGCTGCAATGGAAACAGCACACGCTAAAGGATTGCCACCAAAGGTCGATCCATGTGAACCAGGTGTGAATACATCCATTATTTCTTTGTTGGCTGCAATTGCAGAGACTGGTATGACACCACCTCCAAGAGCCTTACCCATCACATAAATATCTGGTTCGATCGATTCCCATTCACAGGCAAACATCTTTCCGGTACGAGCTAATCCAGTCTGTACTTCATCAGCAACAAACAATACTTGATTCTCATCACAAATCTGCCGTATTTCTCGTAAATACCCTTCAGGAGGTATAATAATACCAGCTTCTCCTTGAATCGGCTCTACTATCACTGCTGCTGTATTCGGAGTAATTGCCTTGCGAATCTCTTCTGCATCGCCAAAGGGAACTTTTATAATACCAGGAACGAATGGCCCAAAGTTTTTCGTCGCAGTCTCGTCTGTAGATAATGATATGGAATTAATCGAACGGCCATGGAAATTTCCATCTGCTGCAATGACCTCTGCAGAATCAGCTGCTACACCTTTTACCTCATAAGCCCAGCGGCGTGCAGCTTTAATTGCAGTTTCTACTGCTTCAACACCGGTGTTCATCGGTAATACTTTATCTTTGCCCGTTAGTTTGGCTACCCTTTCTGTCCACTTTCCCAATATATCATTATGGAACGCTCGGGAAGTCAGCGTCACTTTGTCTGCCTGGTCCTTTAAAGCTTGAATAATCTTTGGGTGTCGATGTCCTTGGTTTAATGCTGAATAGGCACTAAGCATATCCATATACTTGTTTCCTTCTGGATCCGTTACCCAAACTCCTTCAGCCTCGGAAATAACAATAGGCAGTGGATGGTAATTCTCTGCACCATATTTTTCCGTTAATGTAATGATATCATCCGTTGTTTTTACCGTCATAAGACAATCCCCCTATGTATTAACATACATTTTCAAAAAGAATGATAATTTTGTTTAATTATATCATATATCATTATCGAAGGAAAAACTTCTGAAGAATTGAAAAGAGCATCTTATCTGCAATGCAGACAAGATGCTCTTTCTACTATTCATTTGATAATTTTAAGATATCAAGAAGTTTAAAGAATAAACTCACGACAATTGCAACCACTGTTGCAAGCCCCATACCAGTAAGTCCAACTGTACCGATATCCAAACTTGCTCCACTAACTCCAATTCCTAATACCACACATGTCAAGATGACATTTTGTGAGTTGCTATAGTCAATTTTCGCTTCAACTAACATACGAAGACCACTAACTGCAATAATTCCAAAGAGCAATAGGGATATTCCTCCCATAACTGGAGTAGGAATGGAGGAGATTAGCGCTGCAAGTTTTCCACAGAAGGAAAGAATGACTGCTATTAAAGCTGCTCCACCGATCACCCATGTAGAATAAACTTTCGTAATTGCCAGTACACCAATATTTTCACCGTATGTTGTATTTGGTGTTGAACCGAAGAAACTGGAAATCATAGTTGAAATACCATTACCGAATAATGAACGGTCCAATCCTGGCTCTTTGACCAAATCTTTATTTACAATATTCCCGGTTACAACCAAGTGACCGATATGTTCAGGTATCAACACTAGCGCTGCAGGAAGAATGATTAAAATATCAGACCAATTAAATTCGATTTGATAGTAGGTCGGCATTTGAATCCAAGCAGCTTCTTTTACCGCAGTATAGTCAACAATGCCGTAAATCGTTGCAATAACGTACCCTGTCACAATTCCCAATAAAATAGGGATAATCTTTAAAAAACCTCGCATGGTAACCCAGTAAACAATAGTTGCACCTAGTGTCAATAGCGAAACTGTTATCGCAGTAGTATCTCTAGGTGTATCAGGTGCAGCAATTAATCCAGCCATATCAGCGGCTACTGGAACCAATTCAAGACCAATTACAGCAACAATCGCACCCATGGCAGCCGGTGGGAATATCACATTAATCCAATTTGTTCCGGCAAATTTAACGATGAGTCCTACAAGAACTAGAACTAAACCGACAACAAAGAATCCGCCAAGTGCTGCACCGTAACCTCCACCTTGTGTCAATACAACGGTTACTGGTGAAATAAATGCAAAACTTGAACCTAAATAAGCAGGAATTTTTCCTTTTGTGATGAAAATATATAATAATGTTCCAATACCATTCATTAATAAGACCGTTGCAGGATCGACTCCAAATAAGATTGGTACAAGTACGGTGGAACCAAACATTGCGAATAAGTGCTGTAAACTTAATGGAAAACTTTGTAATAATGGTAAGCGTTCATCAACGCCAATTTCTCGATGTTTCATCTTTTCTCTCCTCGCTCTTTATGAAGTATTTCTTGGTCGGGTGTTTTACATGCCAAAATTGCACAAAAAAACACCCTGCCTTTATGTTCAGCAAGGTGCAGAATTATATTAGTAAATGGTTGCACACCACTATACTATGGACTGCCCAATAAGACAATCCGATCCGCATCACCTTGCCAGCCTCACAGGACTGACTTAAAGGCAACTAATTATTTTACTAGACCTATTATGCCAAAGATGTACAAGGCAAGTCAAGCACTTTTTTTAATAAAACATTATTACACGTATAAAATCGGCTATATCCATAGATACTATAAATATATTTTACTAAAGTAAGGGGTTTTAACATTGAAGCATACGAAAGCACTTAGTATTAAATTCCTGTTTACCACGTCTATAATTATATTATTTTTGGCTTATTTTGATTCAAGCACACTGAGTCAGATGATCATGACTTCACTTATCATAACCGGAATTACGTATGTGACTGTTGATATACTTTTACTGCCTGTTTTAGGAAAACTCGCCGCTGCCATGGTGGACTTCGGATTATTATTTCTCAGTGTATGGCTGTTATCAGGGATTTTTCTCGGGCAAACAACAACCCTTGTTTTAACATCATTGTTCATAGCTTATGTACTCACTGCCTGTGAAAGCATATTCCATATCTATATGAAGAAAAGGGTATTACCGAGGAGATTAGCAACCATTATTCCATTTCCAACAATGAAATTGCAAGCGGAAATCAGTAAAGAAATATATCCTGACAAAGATGATAAAAAAAGTAATACCCAGTATTGATACTGGGTATTACTTCTGGAATAAAGCTTTGCAACGGTATATTGGTTGTCCCTTTGCAGAGAACTTCTCTTCATATTCTGTCATGATATTAAGTGGATCTTCATCCTTGTGTAAATCAAGACTCACTTCTTTAAGTAACATGCCATAGGCAGAAAAACTACATAAAGAATACTCAAAAAGGCCGCGATTATCTGTTTTAAATATAAGTTCCCCCTCTGAATGCAACACTTCCTGATATTGCTTCAAAAAGCTTGAATAAGTCAATCTGCGCTTCTCATGACGATTCTTCGGCCATGGGTCTGAAAAGTTCAAGTAGAGTGTTGAAATCTCATCGGTCTCGAAATAGTCCAATAAATGGCTGGCATCCGCATGAATTAGTAAGAGGTTATCCAGCTCAGCTTCCAACATCTTCTCTCCAGCAGTTACTACAATACTTTTTGCTACTTCCATTCCTATGAAATTAATATCTGGATGCTGCTTAGCCATCCCTACAATAAATTGACCCTTACCTGTCCCTATTTCAAGATGCAGGGGCTGTTCTTTTGAAAATAATTTTTGCCACTTTCCTTTATGTTCTGCGGGATTCTGTATGATTAGGTCCTGATGCTCATTTAAAAAATCATCAGCCCATGGTTTATAACGTTGACGCATTTCTTTATCCTTCCTTCTGATTAACTGACAAAATTTGTCATATGACGATTCAATTCCTTTAACGTCGCTAATCTTTCATTTACTTTATCGAATTCTTTTCTTTTCAAGTGCCAGCTAATATAATCAAGTGCATCTAATAATAGATACCAGTACATTCTTTCATATAGGTACTCGTGACGGATAATGCCATATTTCTCAAGCCACTCACTCCACTCTTCCTGTGGAATATACCATTTCAATAGTGAACCAAAATCAGTGGCTGGATCGGCAATAGTCGCATTATCCCAATCAACTAAGAAAATCTCACCCGAATCGGACATCAACAAATTATTATGGTTCAAATCACAATGACAAACAACAAGCTGTTGGTTGCGTGTGACCGGCAAGAGCTTGTTTAAATAACTTAATGCAACTTCTATATCCTTATATCTTTCAATAAGATTCAGTTTTTGTAAACGGCTATGAATTTCATCCAAACGTTCATCGGACGTAACTGGCTTTTTTCCTAGTCGCATCAGCATATGCAATAATTCTGGTGATTGATGGATCTTTTTTAATAGATCCGTAATTTGCCTGCTTTTCATATCCTCTGGTGTCAATTCTCTACCTTCAAGCCACTCTTGGGCAGTAATAACATCACCATTCTCCATCCGCTTTGTCCAAATTAATTTTGGGACAATACCTACCGCAGACAGGACCGCAAGAAAAGGCGAGGAATTCCGTTTTATAAATAATTTTCGATTGTCTTTTCGCGCAATATAGGCATCACCAGTAAGGCCGCCAGCTGGGGTTAGCGTCCAGCCTTTTCCTACTGCTTTTTCAAGCCATTCATTCATGAAGTTTCCCCATCTTTCACATTTAACATTCAATATACCATTTTAAATACAAACGGCAAAAATTACAACTATGTATATTCAATTTTTCTATTTAGAAGGGATGACCGATACCGAATCATCACCTTTCTTGATCTCCGACTTCATACAGGTTGTTGTCTGTCCATCAATCTGTATATGTATTGGAATATTAGAGGTTACGGTTAGGTAACTCGCTTCCAGTAGTTCAACACCTCTAATTTTTTCATGTTTACCTGCAAATACAGTTAAAAATAAAGCAAGAACCTTCCACTTTGGTAACGAATGGACAAGTAAGACGGAAAACTTATCAGGTTGGATGGCAGCATTTGGCATGATTTTCATTCCGCCACCATAATAAGGATGGTTACCAACCGAAATCAACCAACAATTTTCAACCATTCTCTTCTCTCCATCCAAAGTAATTTCAAGGGTAGCTGGTTTGAATGTGGTCAATACTTGTAGAAGTGCCAGTACATAACTACCCGTCCCAAATCGGAGTTTGTTGAATAGTTTTTTATAAGAAGAGTGGTTAGCTTTGTGCGCTGTTGCCGCATCAAAACCTATCCCCATACTATTAACGAAATATCTCTCTTTCTTATCGTCTATTCTGTATGTTCCAAGCCAATACGGCGACAATTCTTCACTATGAGTCAAGCTTTCCAGGATTTCTTCAGGACACCCTTTGATTCCAACTCCACGTGCAAAGTCATTCCCAGATCCCCCAGGTATAAAACCAATCGGAAGCTTATGATGCCCCAATCCGTTCATTACCTCATGGATTGTACCATCCCCGCCGACAACAATAACTGCAGTTACATCCGGATTGGTTATTAGACTGTGCGCGATCTCTTCAGCATGTCCTTCATAATCTGTATAATAATATTGTACTTGCATTTGCTGATAAGCCAAAGTCTTTTGCAATCTTTCAAATGTTGCTGCCCCTCTGCCATTTCCTGCAGCTGGATTAACAATAAACACCCACATTAATATTCCTCCATCTCCTCAGTTATATGAGGTGATTCTTCAGGAACATCTTCCCATTCCGGGCGTCTAATCGAGATGGATTGACAGTAGCCTAGTAGAGCTTCTGCAACCTTGATTTGATCATTTTTCAAAGGAGAGTTAAGTTGTCGCTTTCCTAAGAACCACGAATCAAAGCTCATTTTATCCACTATTCTTGTTTGATAAGGCTCGCTACTGAACATTATAGGATTGGTACGGGAAATTATTGTTTTTTTAACAGGAAAGGAAAGTTCCTTTACTGATAATATGCTTCTAATTACTTTTTCTGTCCGCTTTAGGGATATTAATGGATTTAATATTTTCCTATTCTCATCCGGGCTTTCCACATGCCACGTCCGTTCTTCCCCCGCCATGAGGACAGCGGATTCCTCTAACTCAACAAAATGAATAATTTCAATCTCTATTGGTGAAATAAAAATAATATCTGCCTCGATCGGTGCTTGCTTTATTGTAAAAACTGGATGGTACATCAACAGATAAGTATCCGGAAACCGTTGTAACAAATATTTTAATAAAGGATCATCTTTATATTTTTTATCTATGATAGATTGATGGTTCACTGTTGAAGTTGCCCATTTCAATTGGAAGTTTAATAGATGGTCAAGAAACTGTTGTTTCAATTCCTTTTCTGTGGAGGGTAGTTCATTTTCTTCCTCTACACTTTCAATTATCGTTTCCGAGTAAACACTTCTCTTCAGTAATTTATCCTTCAGCTTAGATAACAAACCACCGGATTCTTGCTCTTGGTCTTGAATGAATTGTTCAGACGATTTTTCTTCAGGTTGGGACCACTTTTCATATAAGCGGTCCCAGTTTTCCTTTTTTAAACGGATATATTGTGTAGGATACCGAAACGTATCCCATTCGTACCTTGTAATGTAATCTTGCAGTTTAATTAACTGAGCCACTTCAACACCACCTTTCAATTATGATTTAAGTGGAAAAATCGCAACGACTTCATAACTAGGTGTTTTTTGAGGGTGGATTTTAAATAAGGTTACTTGTGATACTTCCAGTTGTTTTTCACTAGAGTACTTTGACTCTAATTCATGAAACATTCCCTTTGGCAAGCTATCAGCAGTTCCCCATTTTTTGCCTAGTGTAACATGTGGACGATAAGCACGGTTTTCACTTCTAAAGCCAGCCAATTCAGTGACTTTCACAATTTGCTTTTGTAAGTTGTTTAGCTTTTCATTTGGCTCAACCTCTACATATAGAACACGCGGTCGATCAGGACGACCAAAAGTGCCAAGCTTACCTAATGTGACGGTAAAGTAATCAGTGAGTTCTGATGTGTCCAACCGTCTTTTGATATCGAGAATTTGTCTTTCAGTTGCTTCACCTAGAAAGGCAAGTGTAATATGCAAGTCTTCTTTCTCTGTCCATTTCTTATAAGGGAATACATCTCTAAGTTCTGACTGCCAAGATTGATAAAATTCTTGTAGTGCTTCTGGGATTTGAATTGCAAGAAAATAATGGCTCATTTTCTGCCTCCTGATCAGCTCTGCTTCATTCGTTCACAATAAGCTAATTCTTCTTTCGTTAACGGGCGATAAGCACCTTTTTGAAGCGTTGGGTCAAGGATTAATTCACCCATCCTAATCCGCTTTAAGTAGACTACTTTTTTCCCGACTGCCTCAAACATCCGTTTTACTTGATGGAACTTTCCTTCTGTAATCGTAAGCTCGATCTCTGAAACAGGCCCAGACTTCAAGATAGTCAGTGAAGCAGGCTTGGTAATATATCCTTCTCCAATATCAACGCCAACTTTAAATTTTTCCTCGTCTTCTGAAGTTACTTTCCCCTCAACATGTGCATAATATGTCTTTTCTACATTTTTCTTTGGAGATAGCAGTTGATGAGCCAAGTCCCCGTCATTTGTCAGCAACAAGAGACCCTCTGTATCTTTATCAAGCCTTCCTACAGGAAAGATTTCATAATGCTGATAGGCCGGTTCAATCAAATCGATAACTGTTTTCATGTTTAAGTCTCTAGTCGCCGATAAGACACCATCAGGCTTATGAAGCATCAAGTAAATATGTTTTTGATAGGTTATTACTTCCCCATCCACTTTTACTTCATCCTTAACGGGGTCAATATGTGTGCTGCCATCTTTTACGATATTTTCATTTACTGTAACTAATTTTTTCTTCAATATAGCTTTAACTTCTTTTCTCGTGCCAATTCCCATATTGGAAAGCATTTTATCCAGTCGCATGTCAATCCTCCATTACCTACGAAGCTTACGGATCAATTTATCAACAATCGGTACCTCTCCATCAAAGGCATGGTGGAGTAGCGTTGATACATAAGCAAGCCACAGATAAACTCCGCCGCCTATAAACACTCCTGCAAGTAATACAACTATAGAGCCAAAGTGGGAGGTCTCATAAGGGATAAATAAGCCAAGTAATCCTTTTACAATAAAAATGACAACTGCCATTATCGCACCAAATATTAGTGTCAACAATGTGCGCCTTCTAATTTTCCTGAAAGAAAAGTCAACTGATTTCTTTAATCGGAATAGATTGCTGCTTACAGCAATCACTACAGCAATTCCTGTACCGATTATGAGCCCTTTAGCTCCGAACCATTGAATGAGTAGGCTATTAAGTAAAATCTTTACGAGCAAACCAGCCATAAGGCTTAGTACTGTAAAGTTTTGTTGGTTAATTCCCTGCAACATTGATGCCGAAACAGTGAATAAAGCGAAAAACAAACCAACAGGTGCATACCAAGCAAGTAATTCTCCAGTTATTTCAATATCCTTTAAACCGTATAGGGAAGCATAAAACACATCCGCAAGGCAAACAATCCCAATAACGGCAGGAATCACCAAAACAATTACAATTTGCAATGCCTGATTTATTTGTTGATGTGTTTCTTCAATATTCTTCTGTGCATATGTTCGAGTTAATGCAGGAAGAATAGCTAAGGAAAGACCTGTTGCAAGCGTTCCTGGGATGATAACTATCTTGTGTGCATACGTATTTATTGCACCTAGTAGACTCAGTGAATCTCCCTCATACCCAGCAGCTAACATTGCCCTTTGAAAGGTAAACAAATCCACTAGCTGATAGAGGGAAGTAGCAAGACCAACTATTATAAACGGACCTGCATAACTGAACATTTCCTTGAAAATATCTTTCGTAGACCGTTCGCTATCGTACCTCTGTCTCTCAAGCAGTTTGTCGAGATGCGGTTTTCGTTTTTTCCAATACCATAATAAGATTACCCACGAACCTACAGCACCGACAAATGCCCCAAATGTTGCAAATCCAACTGCAGTAGCAATTGTTCCGTCCAAAATGACAATTACTACAAAGACAGATACTAATACAAATGCTATTCTAACGATTTGCTCTGTTACAGTGGAAAGAGCTGACGGCCCCATTGATTCATGACCTTGGAAAAATCCTCTCATGATACTCATAGAAGGAATAATTATTAAAGCGAAACTTACTGCACGGATTACGAGTACGACGTCTTCTATCGTAGGTCCTTTTGAAGGATCAGTATTCCCCGCCGTCCAGATGTTTGCCAATAGCTCTGCACCTAAGAAAAGGATTAAGAAGGAAATAAAGCCAGTGACAAACATAAGTAAAGTACCATGTTTAAAAGTACGTCTACCTGTCGCATAATCACCAAGTGCATTATATTTAGAAATCGTTTTCGACATCGCAAGTGGAATACCAACCGTTGCGATACTTAACATAATATTATACGGTACATAAGCGATATTATATAAGGCTCCACCTTCCGTGCCTACAAGCGCATTAAAAGGGATTAAATAAATTAATCCTAAAAATTTAGATAAGAAAGTTGCTGCTGTCAGTAATAATGAACCTCTAACTAATTTCGACAATATTTTCACCTGTATTTCTTAAAGTTGGATACCTATGTTATTTTACCACAAACCAGCCTTAACAGATATGGAATAGGTTCATTTTAAATTATTTCGTTCGAAGGTTGCTTATTTTCATCTAATAAGTGTAAGATTACTAACGAAAGGAGTGAAGCAGGATGACATATGATGTCATTGTCATAGGTGGTGGTCCTTCTGGACTCATGGCTGCAATCTCCGCCGCTGAACATGGAGCACGTACCCTCTTACTCGAAAAAGGAAAAAAATTAGGGAAAAAACTTGCTATTTCAGGAGGCGGACGCTGTAACGTTACGAATCGGCTACCAGCTGATGAAGTAATCCGCCATATACCAGGTAATGGAAAGTTCTTATATAGTGCTTTTTCTATATTCGATAATTACGATATCATTACTTTTTTTGAAAATCTTGGTGTAGCTTTAAAAGAGGAAGATCATGGACGTATGTTTCCCGTATCGAATTCGGCAGCATCCGTAGTAAATACTTTAGTTGAACAATTACACAAGCTGCAAGTTGAAATTAAACTGAACAATCCTGTTAAAGCCGTAGATTACGGAGAAGCCGTTCACACTGTATATACGGAAGAAGGAGAAAGACATGAGACAAAGTCGATTGTAATAGCAGTGGGAGGGAAAGCTGTTCCCCATACAGGATCTACAGGGGATGGATATCCTTGGGCAAAGAAAGCAGGTCATACGATCACGAAACTGTATCCTACTGAAGTTCCTTTGACTTCTAATGAAAAGTTCATTAAAGAACGGTCTCTTCAAGGACTTGCCTTACGTGATGTGGCTGTTTCCGTAATGAACAAAAAAGGAAAGCCGATCATCACACATCAAATGGATATGCTTTTTACCCACTTTGGTGTATCCGGACCAGCAATCCTCCGTTGTTCCCAATTTGCTGTAAAAGAACTGATGAAAAATCCATCAGTAGCCCTGCAAATCGATGCCATACCAAACCAATCACAGGAAGAGCTTATTACCCAACTATCTGAAATGATTCATGAAAATCCAAAACGGGCAATCAAAAATAGCTTAAAGGGAATTGTACCCGAAAGATATTTGCAATTTTTATTTGAACAAATAGAGATTAATGAAGAAACTCGCGGAAGTAATATTTCAAAAGACACAATCCGTAAACTTGCTGAAAAGATTAAACAGTTTACATTCCAAGTACACGGCTCATTGCCTCTTGAGAAAGCTTTTGTGACCGGCGGCGGTGTATCCATTAAAGAAATTGTACCAAGTACAATGCAATCAAAGTTTATGGAACGATTGTTTTTCTGCGGAGAGGTTTTAGACATCCACGGCTATACTGGTGGTTATAATATCACCTCTGCACTCGTCACCGGACGTATTGCGGGAATGAATGCTGCTTGGAGTTAACCTGTTGACAGGTTTCCAATAGCTACCTTGTATCCTTTTCGCTTTTTCGTAAACAATATTACTGTCTAATAGCTTAGACAGAAAGGGATGGATACCAATGAGAAAGGAACTCTGGCTGCCACTTATCGCTTCAATCGGTGTTGGAGCTGCAACGTTCTATTCGATGAGTAAAAATGGTGGAAACCAGTCGTTAGGACAAGTTATGCAGAAGATGATGCCGGGTAACTCAACCATGAACTTTAAATAAGCTTATTGGGCAAGACGTGATTTCAATTCTGAAGTCACGTCTTATTTATCATTTATACAAATAAAAAAAGGAAACAGATTCTTTGAATCTGTTTCCTTTGCTATNCGTCCTACTCTTGCAGAGACAAAGTCTCAACTACCATCGGCGCTGGAAAGCTTAACTGCTGTGTTCGGTATGGGAACAGGTGTGACCTTTCCGCCATCATTACCAGGCCTACAGGATGTAGGTCGTTCGGTGTTGTTCACAGGACGTGAACGTCCTTAACCGAACATCCTTTAAAGCTTATACCCTAAAAACTAAATAAGAGTAATGGAACGACATCAAAATAGAATTTAGTTAAGTCCTCGATCGATTAGTATTTGTCAGCTCCACATGTCACCATGCTT
>NZ_JBHUDE010000015.1:0-25936 GCF_042678205.1 Oceanobacillus luteolus | reverse complement strand
GCACACAGAGGCTCCATGTCAAGCCTTCACATATCTATTCAAATAAGCTTCAAAGCACAACCAAAAAACTAACTTAAATGTGTCCTAAATATTGACGTAGATCCACAGTCATAAATAAGAAGACATTTAAATAACTACCAACACCAAAGGTAATCTCTCCATTAGGGTTTAGAAAGAAGTAAGGATAAAATCCATCAAACCACCCTCTTACCAACGAAACTATCGTATAAAGTAAAGGGTAAAACATCCAATAAAAGATATAGATGAATCTGTACTTTTTCTTGGTTTCGAAAAAGATCCAGTTTATAAACACTAATATTGGTATGAGATAATGAAGAGTGAAGTTAGTAATAATCCGAATTCCTTCATAATCTCCACCGCTAGAGAGAAGAAAACGGTAAGTAAGAATATTAACGGACATAAAAATTACGGAACAATTTTTCAAAAAGTCCAGGAAAGGAGTATCTTTCCTTTTTAGACTATTGAATAAAAATGTCAGGAAAACGATAAGATTCGAATGGATCGTGAACTTTGTTATAGATACAAAAGGTGCTGGAGAATAGATAACATGCAACACGATACTACTGAAAGCTATTATTGTAATTAAAAGATGGAAGACTAGCTTTACATTCGTTAACATCATTCTTCCACTAGATTTCTCCATTAATAGTACTCCCTTTATCAAATGTGATTCAAATCAGCCATTCCCCAATGAGAATGAACTATCTATATATG
The DNA here is from genome assembly GCF_042678205.1 of Oceanobacillus luteolus. Lineage (NCBI taxonomy): Bacteria > Bacillati > Bacillota > Bacilli > Caryophanales > Bacillaceae > Oceanobacillus > Oceanobacillus luteolus. The sequence goes on along the minus strand of NZ_JBHUDE010000015.1, from coordinate 25,201 downwards.
GAACATCATTTTCTATCCTATATCTCATACCATTTAAAATACCTTTTACTCTTGGTTCACTTTTCTGTTCTTCACTAAGATAATGGACAAAGTATATATAAGAATATATTTGCCTATAGTTCAGAAAAAAAGGGATTTTTGACAGCCAATATGTATCTAATTTGTTTTCTGTAAAGTATCCTTGCATGAATGTACTAAAAAAGTCAGAAGCAAAATCCTTCCTTAACTGTATATCATCTTCGTTTATTGTCTGTATCGCATGATATAAAACAATGGCAATATCATATACAAACCAATTATACTCACAATCTCAAAAATCAAATAAGATGATCTCGTTGTCGTGTAGATAGAAGTTTCCGTGATGAAGGTCATTGTGTATCATTCCATAAAATTCTCCATTCCTTGGGTATGTTTTCAGCACATCGACATATTCTTCCCATTTCTGAATAATCGTCTCATTTAAACCTTCGAGGTCTTTAGTAAAGATAGTACCCTCATTCCAATTTTGTTTCTTTATATTTCCAGGCGGATGATATATTTTCGACAATGAATGTAATTTCCCCATCGTTTTTCCCCATTTGTAGAATAGCTTACTGTTCCATTCAGTTGGATTGTCAGTATCTATTAACACGCCTTCAGCTTTTTCAAAAGCCAAAACATAATATGATTCATTATTGTCCTCATGAATAATCTCCAAATAATTACCATTTATCGATGGTAAAGGTGCCGTAACATTCACACCTGACCTCATTAAGAAGCTTATCCAATCTAATTCCGCTTCCAGCTTTTCTTTTTTATACATGGAGTTCAGATAAAACTTCAAAATAAAACTATGATTATTTTTCTTACATTCATATACATTATTTGAAAAACCGCCTAGTAATTTCAAATCTCTCCCATCAGCATGAAATAATTCGGCAACTTTCACTAAAAGATTGTTATCCAAAAATATACCCCCAATACTTTCAACAATCATCCATTATAAAAAAGATCGCCATAGTGACGATCTTAGTTGTTATTTGATGCGATTAGTTCTTAACTAAACGATGCATTGGCCAGATATCCCAAAAACATGATGATAAAAAAGCTAAAAATCATCATGATATTTGATATAACCCCGAATTTGCTTCTAGCTAGAAAGCCAAATAAAGCACCAAGAGGATTGATTATAAAAACTAGCAACCAAAAACTATATCCATCTTGCAATATAAAATTAGGCAACCATAATGCAATCCCTACTAGAAGACAAATGACTGATAACCAAAACCACTATTTGTTCGATGTCTTTTTCATAGAGGTCCTCCCAGTTCCTTACTACCCGGTGTATCCGGCAATACTTTTAATCTTTTTCGTAGGTCGCGTGTCATAACTAAGTGTTTAATACCATATATTGTAAATTCTACTACATTTCAGCTATTAATATAAACCTTTTCGTATTGGTGAAGATTCCTTTTTCTGTTCGATTATCTTCAATAAAATGATGTACCATATCAAAATCTCTCTGACTCTGACCAAATCCCGGAATAATAGGGGTATGCTTCAGCAAAAATATAAGATCCTCCGTTCGATGGTAATAACTTGCTGCGTTGTATTCAAATGATTGTACTTTTGAAAAGCCAACTTCCTTTAATTCGCGTATATATTTTTCTTTTAATGTCCCATCGGTTTCACCGTATGACTGTCCTCTACCAAAAGCTTCTTTGATATTCAATTTATCCGCTTCGCTTACTTGCTGGGTAAGAAATATTCCTCCATCTCTTAAAACCCTAGCTATTTCAGAGGAATTAAAGGGTGCATGACGACATGATATGACATCAAAGAAATCATCAGGAAACTGGATATCATTAGAGGACATTTGAAAGAACCGTACATTTGCTAGGTTGGCTTCTGCAACATTATTCTTAGCAGTTTCCACCATACTGCTTGATATATCAATGCCTACCGTGAAAAGCAGTGAAGATACAATAGGTAGTAAAGATTCCCCACCACCTGCACCGATATCCAACAATACATCTGTTTTTCTAGATTTCTTCATTACTTCTTCATAAAAGTTCCATTCTATTCCCTCGTGAGTTACTTGCAAACTACTAAAGTCCCAAACATTTCTGTTTCCAACCATCTCATAAAACTTATTATATTCTATCCTGTTCAGCGAATAACCCTCCTCAAAACATTTACCTGGATGTTAGGTTTATTTAGAATCGTCACTTGCAAACCATTAAAATATTTCCATCAGGATCTTTGAAGTTGAAATAATGGTTATGTTCAATCTCTGTAATTAAATTTACACCCTTGTTTTCCATATATTCAAATGCTTCTTCTATGTTGTTGGTATTAAAGTGGAATGCTGGTGCTCGAAAGATTTTTTCCTCCGAATAGATCTTACTATCTAATACGATGTTTGTACCATCTAAGGGAATAACGTATAGATGTCCAAATTGAATCTCATCTTTTACTTTTAACCCTAAAATATCACAATACCAATCTCTTGCTTTCTCAATATCACTTACCGGGATAAATATTGTTCCTATCTGTTTTAATATGGGATTCTCCATAAAACACCTCACAAAATTTTAATTAGATTAGCTCTTTTCAATTTTAATGCTTTGTGTATAATTTCAACAAAACAGGATGCTTCTCCTTCTTTTTAAAAGGAAGCACCCTATAAAAGTTATTACTCTATTTGTTTAATTCTCCTATGATTAAAGAGATTTCTTGGAGGTCTTCTATCGTATAATCTGCCTTCACATTTTTCCATTGGTTATCTTTTTTCCAAACAGTTTTCATACCTACCATATTGGCAGCAATGACTTTAAAGGATGGTCACCCACGAATATACTTTCAGATGGTAAAACATCTAATTCCTTTAAAGCTTGTTGGAAAATTATTGGTTCAGGTTTCTTCATTCCTACCACTCTGATATAAGAATAGTCTCAAAGTAATCTTCAATACCCAATGCTTTTATATTATTCATTTGAAACTGACCTCTACCATTAGTGATCATTCCAAGAACAAGATTATTATTTCTTAAACCCTCCAGCAGTTTATTGAGGTTGGGGAACGGCACACATGCATCTTTAAATTCCGTAATGTAATCCTGTAATAACTCTTCCCATGTAACATGGATGATATCAAACTCAGCCACTATTTGTTGGTAGACTTTATCCTTCCATACATAACCCCGATCATCAAGCTCAATAAACCTCTCGATGTATTTATCTCTAGGGATATGATTTAAGGACTGATATAACCGTTCGTATTGCCCTTCAACAAACAATTTTAAGGATGCATCTCTATTTAATAAGGTTCCGTCCAAATCAAAGATAACAGCTTTGATTATACAAATCACTCCTCCACAGTTGTTCAATTTCATAAAAAGCACTTGATATATCAAACTATCAAATGCTTTTATGAAATACTATATTTGGAATTTTAAGGCAACCTATTCCCCCGTGAAGCCGTGTAAAGTGTATACCATTCCTCTCGAGTCATCAGCTCCGCCTGTCGGATTGCGTCTTTACATTTCGCAATGCGTTCTGGATTTGTTGTACCGATGACAGGCTGAATCATCGCTGGGTGACGCATTAACCACCCAAGCACTATTGCTTCTTGGGAGGTTTCTTTTTCATCTGCTAATCTCTTTACCAGCTCTATCGTAGTCAGGTCTGCTTCCGATGGATTTTCTATAGAGCGACCGGAATACATTCCATTTGCCAATGAACCCCACGCTTGGATTTGCACATTTTCTAGTCGGCAATACTCCATCGTCCCTTCTGGAAAGTTCACTCCTGCTCCTGCCTTTTGGTTTACTAATACACCATGCTCCAGCCAATCGATTTCCTTCAAACTCATGTTCAACTGATTAACAACCATAGGTTCCGAACAGTAGGCGTTCAATAATTTTATTTGGGAGGCACTCATGTTGGAAACACCAAAATAACGAACTTTACCTGACTCCTTCAATGTTTCAAACGCCTCTGCAACTACCTCTGGTTCCATCAACGGATCTGGGCGATGCAGCAAGAGAACATCGATATACTCGGTGTTCAATCTACTCAATATGCCATCCACCGAATCCAAGATATGACTCTTGGAAAAATCATAGCGGTTTGGTATCTCTCCATCAGCAAAACGGATCCCACATTTGGATTGAAGTACGATTTTTTCCCTGAGTTCAGGACGTGATTTCAAAATCTCACCAAATACTTTTTCCGCTTTACCTCTCCTATAAATATCGGCATGATCAAACATCGTAATATCGTTAGCCAACGCAGCATCAATTGCTTTTTCTGCATTTAACATATCCTCTATTGAATAAGGTGAATGATTCCAGTCACCACCAAACCCCATGCAGCCTAACACAAGGCGGCTCGTTGTGATACCAGTTTTTTCAATAGGCATTACTTTCATGATTCTCTCCTCCTAAGTCATTTAACATTTCAATATTTGATTTTATTCTAACTGGAACGTCGTAACAAAAATGGTAGTGCAATCGTAATTTCACTCTTTTCTCCGCTGTTTTCTTATATGTATTCTATATATGTACGTTTTCCATTGAAATTAGTTTCATATTACAGGCCCGTTATATTTTGCTAGGTCAGATCCAAGTGCTAGTTGAGGAATAATAGTTAACCTTCACATAATTGTTTTCTTAAGAGGTTATATGTTGACTTGAGTACCTCGGCAGTGGCGAATTCTTCATGAGTTGGCAGCTTTAAATCAACTTTTTCGTTATGATGCCTCGTGCGCATGCATAATATCTTGCTGTGCATGGAATCCATTATCATTGAGTATAGTAAAGTCATGACAAACTTCGGCTGTAATAAGGAGATTTGATACCTTAATCAATGTTTTCATTATTCCTTGCATCACTTCTTTGTCATCTATTACATCTAATCTACAAAAGTGACGGTTAGGAATAACTAAGGTATGCCCCATAGCCACTGGATTGATATCAAGGAATGCGGTAGTGAACTCGTCTTCACATAATATGTACGAACTTATTTCCTTACTAACAATTCCACAAAATATACAGTGCTCCAAATCGATCCACCACTCCCTAATAATTTTTTCGAATCTCCAGATTTACACACATCTGAATTTATCCGTTTATGTTCATCCGTTACCACAAGAAAATACTAATCATTTCCATAAAATGAGACACACTATGACTAAAGGAGGTTGTGGAATGGATAAAAGTAAAGAAGTAAAAAAACAAGAACGTCAACAACAAAGAGAAAAGTCTGATCCTATAAAAGGTGATAAGAAATTAAATGGCCCAAACCGTCCTTCCATTTAATTTAAACGGAGCGAAAAGGATTTGTTTTCCAACAGATCCTTTTTTGCATATCCACCAGAAGTACACCGATGGATTACTGATGTATTAGTTTAAAACTTTTCCCATAATGGCTTGTAAATTGTCCTCTGAAATTACAGGGACATCTTTTTTAATCATTTCCCATCCATGCTTTCTATAAAAGTTTGTAGCAGGCCTGTTCTCCATACCAGTTGTTAATACAGCACTATTATAGTTCACACTTTCTAATAAAGCATGATGTAATTTACTAGCTATACCTAGGCGTCTATATGATGGCAATACCGCTAATTCAACAAATTCAAAGCAATTGAATAACCAGGTTTTAATATCTTCTTCGGATAAATGTTCAGCAATCTTTTCTCTGTAAAATTGACCTGGTAAGCTTGTATATCCATAGATAAACCCAACAATATTTCCATCATCATCATTTGCTTTTAGTCCGATAAATCCTTCATAATTAGCATGTTTATTAATATTTTTTATAGCATTTTCTTCCATCGAATAATTATCAGTTAAAAAAGTGACACAGTACAATTCTGCTATTTTTTCTATATCAGGATCTCGATGATAAAAATCATCAATCTTTATATTCCCCATAACACAGCCTCCGTTAGCTTTACCATTTACTATACTTTCCTCGATTCTACATGGAAATCTATTCAGCGGTCTTCAAATTCTAGTGTAGGCCAAATATTCAGCCTATCCATTAATATTCTATATGAAAAGTTCTTTTCCTTCTTTTATATAATTAATGGCCCTTAATATAATAATGTACAAAAAAAGTCTAATTCTACGCAGGAGAAGTTAGACTTTTTATATGGCTATTTCTTTTGGATAGGAGACAAGGTTTCTAGCTCTCCCTGCGCTACAATCGTCCTTAATATTACATGGGCTTTTGCATGTAAACTAATGAAAGATGCCAACCCCATAAAAATTAACGGAGATCCAAGAAATACGGAAATTATAATTATACTTAACATGCTTATTTCTTGTATTGATGATGCTGAGAGCAATAGGTTCGGAATAGAAAACGGGATGCTCACCATGACAATCAAACTTCCTACACCTAGTGCTCTAGCTGCAGTAGCAAACATTACACCTCTATTTTTATTTTCAATCAAGTATAAAAAAGCTCCGAAAATAATAATTAATATTCCTACCATACTGCCAACTTTAGTTACGGTTAGCCCAATCTCCGCGAAAGGCATTTTTTCACATCCTATTTTTAATATTAGCTTCCTATTTTTATCGAGCGATTTTCTAAATTGCCCAAGAAATTATACCATAGAATAACAAATGAGCAACATCATAGAATAACAAATGAGCAACATCAAAAGTTATATTTTTTTCAATAAAAATAATTCCCTTTATAGATGAAATACCATAACATAAAATCTCCCCTGAGGTGCCAACATATCCATTATAATCTGTTAGTAGCCTAGGGGAGTACCTTCTGTTCAGCTGAGCTTTTTAATTATCATTATTTTTTACTTAACCTTTATTACAATCTTACCTGCTGCATGACCTGATTCACTTAATTCATAGGCTTTTTGGACACCGTCCTGCGTAAAAGGATAAACTTCATCAATAATAACTTTTAAATCGCCTTTAGAAACTTGATCAATGAATCTATTTAATTGACCTGTATCAATTCTATACACAATTCGATCAATTGATATGTTTCTTTCTGCAGCTTTATCTTCTGAAATTGGAGCTGCTGGAGTTAAGGATCGGCCACCTTCAACGACAACAGGCAATGTATCTGTCCCTCTACCTACTGTATCAATTAATACATCTGCTTTATTTGCATAAACCTTTGGTACATCCTCTTCTTTATAATTCACGACTTGATCTGCTCCAAGGGATGCAAGTAACTCTTCATTTCTGCTAGTTGTAGCAATTACATGGGCTCCGTTCTGTTTGGCAAACTGAACAGTATATGTACCTACACCACCAGATCCACCTTGTACAAAAACAGTTTCTCCAGCTTTTACCTCATAGGACTCTTTATTTACCAATTGATATGCGGTTAGTGCTGCGATACCTAAAGCAGAAGCTTCTTCAAATGAAACATTTTCCGGCTTTTTCAGTACGTATTTTTCAGGGATAGATACATACTCTGCCAGTCCACCTCCCCGATTTACTTTATAGGAAGTAAATACTTCATCGCCTACAGCAAAATCGGTGACATTTTTCCCAACTTCAGATACGACACCAGAGATATCCGTTCCTAAAATCATGGGAGACCCTAGTTTAAATGGCATTCTTCCTTTTCGTATCGCACTATCAACTGGGTTAATGGCAACAGTATGGACTTCAATTAACACGTCATTATCATTTACTTTTGGTCTATCGACTTCTGTTTCCATAAAATCTTCTACCGCACCAAATTCTTCTACAACTATCGCTTTCATTCCCTACACCCTCTCCCTATAATCGATGTTGAATCATGTTATCGTTTGATTTAAAGTATTTCAAACATTTGAACTCAAAGGGTATATTTCTTTTGCGGATAAAAGCTTTTGTTTGAAGCATGAAAATTCTACTGATGAGCTCCTTGCTCGTTTTTTACATTACTCTTTTGATTCAATGTATAATCCAGTTTCAATAAACCATATACATCCACATCTTCATACTTTCCATGTAATAATCTGTCTTGCTTTAGTGTTCCTTCTTTTTGTAAACCAGCTTTCTCTAAAACTAAAATAGAGGCTGTATTCCTCGATAAGGCGGCAGCCCATATTTTATTTAACTCCAATTGTGTGAATCCAAATTGTATTATTGTATGGACAGCCTCAGTCGCAAATCCGTTTCCCCAATAATCTTTACCTATCCAATATCCAAGTTCACCTTTATTATTATTTTTATCCACTCTTATAGTGATCGTACCTATTATTTCATCTAATTCCTTAGATACTATTGCTAATGGAAATTCACTTCCCTCTTTAATCAGCTCTGATTGTACCGCTATCCAACCTTCTGCATGTTTCAGTTCATACGGATGTGGAAGACCGAGAATATCTGCTAATTCTTTATCGTTTGCCAACTCTCTGATTCTACTTGCATCTTCTTCTTTAAAAGGAAGTAAAATAATTCGTTTCGATTCCAACTTTAAGTTCATGATGATCATCCTTCTTTCCTTATAATTCACTTCAATTTTATGTATGGAATTAGCTGTATTCCTAAATGCAATTATTACTCACTGTCTTTATAATTCTTTTCCATGTAAAATTCACTTTTATGAGATAAGGATGAAATGATAAGACCTTCCATTAGCTCGCTTTCCTCTTTAAGTAATCGAGATAGAAATAATAATTGTGGAAAGGGCTGTAAAATTAGATCCGCATTTATTTCTGACTTCAGTATAGAAATTCCACCAAGCTCGTGATATTCATTTAAAGAAATATCCTTTTGACAGACAAGATGAACCTTCTCAGGGGACAGTAATAATAATCCTTGTGATTCCGATGATGGTGATGGCTGATTGTAGGTAGACGATAAATACATGACTGTATAAGAAGATTTCTCATTTCCTTTCATTAGAATTGGTGCATCGGGATCTTCAATCTTTACTTTAATGGGCTCGTCATTCCAGTCCTCTATATAAAAAGTTGAATCCGGATGATGAGGATTAATTTCTATTTGAGCTTCTTCATAAGCTTCACGCTTTGCAGTATCCAACGCCGTTTCACCATCTTCCCTATGCCCTCCCAACCTGACCACTCCAAGTTTATCACCTGATTTGGTTGGACCAACTTGAAATATAAATAAGCCATTATATAACACATAAGCCCCAGCAGTGCTTATTTCACTTGTCATACACATCATTTCCCTCCTTTATTCCAGTAGATTTATTACTAATGTAAACTACATATATACTAGTAATACAAGTTAAAGTATGATTTATCCTGCTTGTTAATTAATATTTCTTCCATTCTAGTTCTGTGTTTTTTTAAAGTTTTTAACCCTAGCCAATCTCAGAATCATACTCACCACCCTGAAAAACTTATTTTGTTTGGTTCTTTGAAAATCGTGGAAAAGTAGTTGAAGTAACAAACAACAAGAAGAAGGTGTGGTAGATGTTTGGTTTATCCGATTTAATAGGTCTCGTAATTTCCGCATTTATTATTTTTCCTGTAGTCATTTTTTTAAGAGAGTTAGGATATATGATAGCTGGATTCCTATTCGGTGCGAAGAATTGTAGAATCACCATGGGGTCTGGCCCGAGAGTATTTAAATTGGGTATATTTGATGTACGAAAGTATTATCACCTCTATAGCTGGTTTTCTTATGATGATTTACGTAATAATAGTAAATTTGCCTATGTCGTGTTGTATGCTAGCCCTATCATGCTGAATGTAATTCTCGGATTAATCATCAATGCGCTGATTGCAAACGGATATATAACAGAGTATGTAACATTTTGGAATCGGTTTGTATTCTATGCATTTTTCTATGTGTTGTTTGATGCCGTCCCGATGAAGACGGTTAACGGTAAACCAAATAACGGTATGATCATTTATCAGATGTTGCGTCACGGTAAACGTACGGATTATAATCCAGAACCATTTTTACCGTCGACATCCGAAGTAGAGGAAGAATATCAAGAAAAAATGGAAAAAATAAAAGAAAAAATAAACGAATCTATCTCAGAAAAAAAGTAGTTTTAATGGGGAATTGGTAGAAGTATGATGAAACTTTTTTCAGTTTTACCATCCCCCTTTACTATGATGTTGGAATATCAGTGATCGTTTTTGATATGGCACTAAACATAGCAAGAGATTAACGTTACGGTTTATAATTCATTTCCGAATGACAATCACTCCACCAATCCCACTAATCATAATATATGTAATAAAAACTATCCACAGATGCTGGATTGATATTTTATCAATACCACCAGTAGTGACAAAAGCTTGAAAAGTAGAGTATCTCAGAAATGGCTGTTTAGTATTACTGCAGGTTTTGGTTTACTTGGCATGGCTTTAGGGCAGTATCTCTTTACTTTATTTTCTTAACATTCAACAAAAAACAAGATGATTCTGTTCAGGATCCTTGTTTTTAATCGATTTACTCATCCATTACTTGAAAAATAATTAAAGCTTCAATTTCATCCCTTCATGCGTTGCTTTGAAACCTAACCGCTCATAAAATTTTAATGCATTTGTTCTTTTTTTATCCGTAGTCAATTGTACTACATGACACCCACGTTCCTTTGCACGATCAATAGCCCATATTATCATTCTAGTACCTACACCCTTTCCCCGTACAGAAGCTGATGTCCTCACCCCTTCAATCGTAGCTCTCCATCCACCTTGGTGGGTGATATACGGGGTATACGTAATTTGTTGTACACCGACCACTTCTTTCCCATCACAGGCCACCACTAACTCATTGTTAGGATCTGAGTTAATAGCTTTAAATGCTTTCAGGTAACTAGAAGGAAGTGGATGTTCATAACGCTCACGCTTATTTCCCAACATATCGTCCGCAAGCATGGCAACAATACGATCCAAATCATCTTCAGTAGCCATTCTAAATGTTATTTCGGTCCCCAATTAAATCCCTCCCCGCTTTCAAATTATTAGGTTCTCGGATTCCTTGCTATTTTACCGCCTTCCAAATGGTCCATCTGTCTTTTTCAATAATCGTAGTTTTTGTAGGCAACGATTTATCAATTTGACGTATTAGTGACTGCAATTCTTTATCATTTAATTCGTGTAATATACTTCTTCCCGTTCTTTTACTTAAATCATGAAGCAATTCGTCTTTATGACTGTAAGCATTTCTAGTTTCCCATAGCTGAACTTCTTCAATCTTTCGAAACCCAGCCCTATGGAGTGTTTCCATTACATATTTACTATCGTATCTACGTTTCGTCTCTATATCAATTAACCTTGGAAATTTTTCAAAAAAATACCCTCTAATATGACGATCACTACCTTCCAGTAAGCAATCTTCAGGAGTGCGGTCTTGTATAATATAATAACCGTCATGCTTTAATATTCGGTAACCTTCTTTGAAACAGGCTCTTAAATCGTCAATGTGATGAATTAAAGCTCTTTCAAGCAACAAATCATAATTGTTGCTCTTTAATCCAGTTTCTAGTGCATTTCCTTGTTTAAAAGTAATATTTTGGTAACTATTGCAATTATCTTTTGCCCCTTCAAGTATGGCCTCCGAATAATCAACACCTGTAACAAAAGAAACCCCCATATCTGACAGTGCTTTTGAATAAATTCCTCCACCACATCCAACATCTACAGCATTTGAAATATGATTGACTGGTACAAGTTTTTGAATTTCTTCCATCCATGATTTATCAGCATTTCGAGTAGTATATGTTGTTTGGTTTTTCTTATTGTGAAAGTCGATACCCATGTTGTTACCTCCTTTCAAGTTTGTATTACCAATTTCATCATAACTGATAATTGCAATAACTAATAATACTAACATTTTATATATCGAGATAACTTTTACTTATCTAGGTAACGCGATTAACCTCGATACAGAAATTCAACATAATAAATAAAATTATTTTCAAAATCGATACACTTTTTCAATAACGGGTCATATACTTAAAATACATCAATCTATTTTTACAGATCAATCTGAACTTATAGACTGAGAAGGAGTGTTTCGTTCTATGGAGAACAATATGGTGATTACTTTAAAACAGCAAGAAATCATTTCCCATCCGATTCGGAGTCAGATTATTATGCTGCTATTTGATCAAGCAATGACAGCCAAACAAGTGGCAACAAAGTTAAATAAAACTGCTGGAAACATCCACTACCATATCCGGAAACTATATGATCACGGTATTATCGAACTGGAACGCGAAGAAAAAAAGAAAGGAATTATTGAAAAGTATTATCGTTCCAAAGCTATTTCATTTTCAACAGTAGATAACAGAAAACAAGATACGAATATTCACAGTCAATATGCAGCTACCTTGACGCTATCAAGGGATGAACTGCAACAATTTGAAGAAAAGCTAAGAGCATTGATTATTGAGTTCGCACGATCATCGGTGAGCTCCAAGAAAGAGCGGGCAGCTTATGCATTCAATAGTACGATTTCAAAACAGATCAAGGAGGGTGAAAAATGAATGATAAGGTGTTGAATTATAATTTCAACATTTTACTTTCGGGAGTTTTTGTTAAAGCACTTGGCTCAGGTATGTATAGTATCGGAGCTATGATGCTGGTGCTTTTTATCAGTGGAAATCCATTTTATTCTGGGGTAGCTTTTTTCGTAGTCGGCTTGCCGTCATGTATAAGTTTTTTAATTGCACCTTTTGCCAATTATGTTTCATATAAAAAAGCCTTAGTCTTATGTGAACTCACCAAATCAATCTTACTTCTATCCATCCCACTCCTCTATACCTTCTCCATGTTGCACGTATGGACAGTAATTATGATTATGTTTGTTGTCGCGTTAATTTCCACCTTCACTTATCCAATCGAAACAACGCTTGTTCCTACTTTTGTTGGAAAAGAAAATGTTGTTAAAGCCAATTCTTATATCAATATGTTAAGAGAAAGTCTCGATGTTGTTTTCCTCGCTGCTGCAGGCATTATAATTGCAATGATCGGCAGTGTGACAGCCATCCTCATTACAGCAGGATGCCATTTGATTACTACAGTTCTATATTTATTTTTCCGTTTGGAGGTTGTAAAAAATAAAGAAACATTCCGTTTAAAACAAACCCTTCATAATTATAGACACGATTTAAAGGAAGGTTTAATCTATATCCGCCCCACCATCTTGCCTCATATTATAGCTGCTGCCGTCTTACTTAATTTCTTTACTGGAAGTATGTTTGCTTCCATCCCAGCGTTTTCTTTAATGCAAGGTGGAAATGAAGCATACTATGGTTATTATCTGGTAGCAATGACGCTCGGACTTCTCATAGGTTCATTTTTGACACCTAGAATCAAGCATCTCCCGTACAGCAAATTGACAATGGGTGCAGCATTACTTTCAGGTGTTTTTTGGATTGGTTCTTCGATGTTACCGGTATGGTATTCTTTAACCTTTTATTGTATTGGCTTTATTGGTGTAGGAGTTATCAATATATTGATTATTTCTATTGTGCAGCAACAAGTCGAGGAAAAGATGATTGGTAGAGTCATTACAATTTTAGTTAGTTTATCCGCTATTGGGCAACCTTTGGGAGCATTGGTAGGAGGTGCTGTCAGTTCTGCGGCCAGTCCGGTTTACCCCATTATGATGGCAGGGATGATGATGGTTGTCTTTAGTATATATTTTCTCGTTCATCCTTTATTACGCTCATTGGAATCGATTGATAAATTATCTGTTTTTAAACAAACTGCAAAGTAATCATTTCTATCCGTAATCGCCTTTGTCATTTTTAAAGAAAAGAATGAAGTTCAATACGGCAACGCAAAATGTATGCGATGCCTTATTGAACTTTTTAATCATAATCTCTCCATAACATCATCGACAGAATCCCATTCATAAATTAGTTCATTCAATATTTCTTCACCAATTTTAATTTGATCCTTCTTCACTAATTTTGCACCATAATATTCATAAAAGTACCGTGTTTTGTTATCTTCAAGTACTTCAACAAATATCTTTTTACGACCTAATTCTTTAAAGTGCTTGAATAGTTCTTTAAGCAATTTCTTTCCTATCCCTTTTCCTTGATACTCTTCCAGCAGGTAAATGGATGTTAAATCTCCTGTATGCTCTTCCTTATTCTCTTGTCTTTTCCCTGCCGTTCCAAAACCGATTATCTCGTCCATTTCATTTAAAGCGACTACAATATAGTTCGTTTCGTCTGTAATATTTCTCTTCCATAATTCCGTCCGGTTTTCATAAGATAAATTATTTAAAAAATTATCTGGGATGATGCCTTTATAAGTCGTTCTCCAACTATCTACGTGTACTTTAGCAATGCCTGGCGCATCCTCTAGTTTTGCTCTTCGTATCCTCATTTGCTCATCCCCCGTAAACATGATTTTTTAGCTCACAGCGATTTCTCTCTTATTTGAATAAACTCTGAAAAGATTTTGTATTCCATATCCAATACCTAATCCATGCACCTAACATATTCCGTATAAAATCATCAATTTCAAAACTTTATAAAAAGGTAACTGGTAATTATTCTCCATTACGAAGTTTTAGGGTGAGTTTTTCTAAAGCAACTAAAACAATATAAAAAGAAAAACCTGCATACGCCCATGGTAAATAGGAAACCAAGCTTACATCAAACCCTTCTATACCGTTGAAAATGGAAATGATCAATCCGATAAATATCCCCGCTAAGGAATAGTTGATCCAGCGTGTCCCTTTATTCATTCTCTCAATGATGAGTGATATCGGAATTCCAATGAAAACAAAGAAGAGTATAGCAAGCATATATAATAGAACGGATAAGGCCGGATCAGTAGTGAAATGTAGATTGTAACCTTCCATAAGACGAGAAGTCACATTATATAAATAGAAAAAGAAAAATAATACGAAAGGTGCTATAAATGAAGAGGCAATCATTAACAAAAATCTTAGTTCAAACCTACCAACCATTTTCTTCACCTCATTCTTAACCCTTGATAGCAATCAGTTAACCGTTATCACTTTTCACAAGAGATAGACCAATTAAGGATTAGGATACCTATATCCTGTTCCGTGACTGATCCATTGTTACCTAGACAGGCAGCTTTAGCTTCAACAAATCCATTATAGTTGATCAATATTCCAATCATGAGAATTACTGGCACACATAGCACGCTGATGATATAGCTTCCATTTTTAGTGTTAATAACTGCTCACATCCTTCTACTCCTGGAACTCTTTTCAGACTGTCCTAAAAAATATAGAAAACCCGCCAATGATAAAATAGCTAACAAATTATAAATAAACCCCATTGAACTTCTCCCCTTTATAACGAAATTACTTTTCCGCTTTTTGAGTAAATGTAATCATCGTAGACATAAAAACAGGCAATAGACTCCATATGAAAAATCCCCAACGTTCTGTAATTAAAGAGACGATTAAAAAGAAAGTCAGTACTACTATCGCTAAATAGATAGCAAATTTCATTTTCTTGTCCATTTCTACATCTCCTTTTTAAAAAGAGTTAAAATTTTCCACCAATATAAGTTATTCTAACATACTTATGGCTGTAATTTAATATGGATTCAGTGTGAAACTTTATCTAATATAAAAACTGCACCCCAATTGTTATTTATGCCTAACAATCGAGGTGCAGTTTTATAAAATTCGTCATGCTTATATCAAGATGTTTCTACAAATAGATATTCATTTAATGCACGCTGCAATGTACCTTTTATTGCAATATCCACTCCATAATTTGCTCCCAAGCTGGCCATCTTATGGGCAAGATTAGGCATTAATCCGGTCAGCACCGGTTCTGAACCCATCAATTTTATTCCACTAACTACTTTTTCAAATTTATCCAACGTGTATTCATCGATATCTGGGATCCCTGAAAGATCAATAATCAGTGTTTCAATGTCTAATCTTGATATCTCAGATAATGCCTTTTCCTCAATAGTTTCCATACGGTAGGAATCAAATTTCCCTATCAATGGCAACACCGCGATCCACGAGCTGACTGGAATAATTGGAACCGTCAGGTGTTCGACCAACTTTCTTTGTTCAATAAGTAATTCGTCTTTATATCTCGAATAACTGATAAAGAAGTTGTTCAAAAACTCATCGATCCCATCGTTGATTCTCTTTTCCAATGCGAAGAATTCATCCACAGAATCAACGTTTAATGGGCTATTTTTACGTAGAAGACGCCATAACGTCCGTCGTATTGCATGAATCCATTCTAATTTTAATGCGAGCGTTAGTGAATGCTTTGCCCAAGAAATACCTTCCACTTCAGCAAAAGCGATAAGTTCGTCCCGTTTATTCCCAACAACATAAAGAGCAATAATCTTTGCATTACTTAATAAGTCAATATTACCTTCTTCCAAGATTGAATGGATTTTGGAAGCTACATCACCCGCTTCCTTCAACAGGATCGATTGGAACTCTTCTTCATTATTTTGTATGTATTTTGCAATACCGTCCTCTTTCACCATTTTATTTCCTCCCCCATTCAATAAATAAGAAAAATACTGATTGATTCATAATTTTCATCAATCAGGCAAATTATATGTTAATCAACAACCATATCTCCATACTAATACCCCGACTTTTATAAACCTAAACATATAATGTAATTTTACTTCTATATCTTTTTATACATACTGATAATTAATAGCAAGTAAATGTGAAGCTTTTATGATTATTCAACCACTACCTGTCCAACCATACCCTCTTGCATATGGTATCGACATATCAGTTCGTATGTCCCCACCTGCTCCGGGCTGACAGAAATCCTTTCTTCTTGTCCCGGTAATACCTCGACATCGATGGCCAAATCTCTTACAGTGAATGTATGATCTTTTACTCCTTTATTTTGCAGAACCAAAATCGTCGTTTCATCACTTTGAAGTGTAATTTCATCCGGATTAAAGGTATCGTCTTTCAATTCAACAATGATTTCATTGTTTTGAGTTGCCGATTCTGCCAAACTGTGCATGGCTCCCTGTGTAATAAGTATGAATGCGATTATTGTTACAAAAACTATCTTCATGCTTGAATATTTCCTCGTCAAGAATCATTCCTCCTTTTTAATGTTAGTTTCTTCATCTCACAATAAAATATTCCTAAATGATAACGACTACACTCTTGTTCTATCTCTTCCATAAAATTTGCTGTATAGTGTGAAATAGAACAATAAATAGCGATTAGGATTGTATAGAAGTGGAGGAGGTAAGATGAAGAGAATTATACTAACAACTGAGAGTGGTGCAGATTTACCTGAGGAACTGGCAAAAAAATATGAAATACAAGTAGTGCCGATGCATGTGATTATGGGAGGTAAAGATTATTTGGACGGTTCTTTACCTGTACAGGAGATTTATAGTTATTATGATCGTACACAGCAAATCCCTTCAACGACATCTACCAATACGCATGAGTACCACAATTTTTTCACAAGGATTAATCAGGATTTCGCAGACTGCACCATTGTCCATATCGGATATACGTCAAAAGCCTCTTCGTCTTTTCATAACGCCGTGCTTGCCTCTGAAGACTTTGACAATCTTTATCTGATCGATGCGTTGAATGTAACAGGGGGACTAACTGCCATTGTGATGTATGCGGCAAAATTATTAGAGGATGAACCCTCAATTGAAGCGGAAGCATTAGTGGAAAAAATAAAAACGAGTATTCCTAAAGCTCGACTCGCTTTCATTCCGGGAAGTCTCGATTTTTTAAAAGCCGGTGGACGTGTAAGTAATTTTGCATATCTAGGAGGAACATTACTAAAATTAAAACCGAGGATTGAATTGGTTGACGGCTTATTGCTTTCCAATAAAAAATATCGAGGAAAAATGAATAAAGTTTCGGAAAAGCTAATGCACGACTATTTTACAGAGTATAATATCGACCAGGAACAATTATATTTAATCTACTCTGTCGGACTGGATGAAGGTATAAAAGAACGTGCCTCTGCAATTGCAAAAGACTATGGTTTTAAAAACATTCACTGGATGCAAGCAGGTGCAGTAATCTCCACCCACTCCGGACCAGGGGGATTTGGAATCGCGGGGATAGAAGTTTAGTGTTCGACCGGTCTGGAATAACCCAAGACAGTAACGTTCAGATGATACGCTTGATGATAGAGCTAATTTCAATATGCAATCGAATGTAAGAACATCTTGCGTTCGTTGGCACGCCTGATTCAGAGTCACAATCGAATGTAAGAACATCTCGCGTTCGTTGGCACGTCTGATTGAGAGTCACAATCGAATGTAAGAACATCTTGCATTCGACTAGGCAGTATTTTTTACGGAACAGTCGAACGCGAGGAAGACTGGTGTTAAATTTTTAGGGTGATTTAGATGTTACACAAGCATTGAAAAAGGAACGCGATATCACGTTCCTCTTTTTAACTCAGCAAGTGCTTGATTTTCTAACGGAATCCGTATAGTCATTAGTAAAATGTGAAACAACGGAAAAAGAATCGCAGTGATATAAGCTTGAAAAAGAATAGGGATGATAAATAACTCCACACCAACGATAATATAGTTCGGGTGCTTTACATATTTGTATGGTCCTTTTTGCACTAGTGAATTGTTAGGCAAAATGATGATTTTTGTGTTCCAATACCTTCCCAATGAAAGAATGCACCAAACTCTCGCTGCTTGTATTAATAAAAACAAGGCAAATACATAAGGGTTGAGGATGAGCGTGATGGGATTACGCAGAAAAACCTCAAGCAGAAGAGAAAAGAAAAATAGCGTGTGGACAACAATGAACCATTTATAATGATCCTTTCCCCACTCTACTCCTCCTCTTTCCATCATCCACTTTTCATTACTTTTAGCTATGACTAGCTCAACAATACGTTGTATGGCAATAAAGATGAATAAAATCCAAAATATTGTAGGCATCAGTTACTCCACTCCAGTAAAAGTAATTCAGAGCAAAATCCTGGCCCCAAAGCCGCTAAAATGCCTAGGTTCCCCTGCTCCGCCCCCGCTTGCATCCATTCTCTGAGGACATATAAAACAGTAGCAGACGACATATTACCATGATTCCTCAATATATCATAGGAGTACTTCAGCTTTTCTTTTTTATCCTGCAATACTTCTTCCATAGCTGCCAGCACCTTCATTCCTCCTGGATGAGCAATATAGGCATGGATATTTTCTTTTTGGATTTTCATTTCTTGTACAAAAAGCTCCATGTGTTCTTTCCAAAAGGTTTCGACAAGTGATGGAATGCTTTTGTCAAAAATCACTTCCAACCCATTATTGGTGACGTTCCAGCCCATAACAGACGTGCTGTCTTTTTTGATACGTGAACTTGAATTGACGATTTTAGGAACAGTGTTTTTCTTATAGTTTAAGTACGGAGAGTGTTCCCCGATGACGAGGGCTGCGCTAATTCCATCGCCAAATAGTGCTGTACCAACAATATTACTTGTTCGGAGATCTCCCTTTTGAAAGGTAATCCCACATAACTCACAACAAACGACAAGTGCAGTTTTTTCCGGATGGGCCTTAATCCAATCAAAAGCTCTCGATAAACCAATTGCTCCTCCTGCACATCCTAATCCCCATAAAGGCATTCTGATGACATCTTGACGGAAAGGTCTTCCATTTATTAGAAAAGCGTCAATAGATGGAGTGGAAATCCCCGAACTGGAAACGTAAATAATTAAATCTATTGCCTCATAAGGAATAGGATCGCTGAGAAACTGAGCGTTTTGTAAACAATTATCTATTGCTTGAAGAGAATGGTCTATTGCGTTTTTCTGATATGTATTATTTTTTTCTTCAAATGTATGGTCTTTAATAAACCAAGTCTTATCCACAACAAATTGCCGATTGTCGATCTGAGCATGCTCGAAAACTGGCAACAACCTTTTTACTTCATCATTGTTTGACCCGAAAACTTCCTGAACTAACTCCTTCACTTCTTCCTGGCTGATATTAAATCGAGGTATACTCGTACCTACTGAACATACGAATCCCATGTATTCACCTTTTTTCCTATGTACTTCATGGTTCATAGCTTTCCCAAATGAAGGAATGTGATACATGAGTTTCCATGGAAGTTGATTAGGAAAATAAATATGCATCTGCTGATAAGTGGACCTCTTTCAGCAGATGCATGTTTAACATCATTTATTATATTGTGTTTTACGGATACTGATTTTCCAATTGGCACCAGTCTCAATATGATAGGCTTTTGCAAATGAGCCTTGGTTAATGGCGACTCCAATTTTGTCCAATGAATTAACAAATAGAATTGGTTCCCCTAATCTACTATCTGCAAATGACCTTCCAAACTTAATGATGTTTTTATAGATGAATCTACGGTTATTTTCAATAGAAACCTCTAAGGCATCTCCGTATTCTATACCTAATTCTTTAAAAACGACACGCTCGATATTTGTCCATAAGTTTCCAAAACGCACATCAAGAATATCGATATTACCGACTACAACGTCATCCGTATACTCAGCTTCTGTAACCGGCAACTCAACAAGCTGATCAACATCCAATTCCGGTCCAACTTGCTCATACGTGATGATCCCTGCAGCAAGCCTTGCTCCCGTATAAGCATAAACATCCCGACCATGGAATGTGTATGATTCACCTGAATTTGACAGGCGATTGATTTTTTCATCAATAATTCTTGCTTCAATGATTCCTACATGTTCTTTCACATGGGTTAACGTACCATTATCTGGAGTGACAATGTACTGGTTATTTTTCGTTTTCGCTACAACACTTAACCGTTCTGTCCCCACTCCAGGGTCAACTACAGATACAAATACAGTCCCCTCCGGCCAATAATTAATCGTTTGGAAAAGACGATACGAACCTTCCCAAATATTATATTGCGGTATATCATGGGTCAAGTTATAAATCCCTAAGCTCGGGTCGACGGATAGTGCTACACCATGCATTGCACTAACAGCCCCATCACTAAGTCCAAAATCCGTTTGTAATACTAAATGTTGTTTGCTCATGATATTCCCTCCATTTTTTCTAAAAGAACAAAAAACCACGTCATCACCGAATAAACGGTAAGGACGTGGTTGTATCTACGTGGTACCACCTTACTTTACTGTATGCTCACACATACAGCCTCTAAAAGTACTCGAGTCCATTGGCTCTTCATACTTTGGTGTTGATAACGAGCACCAAATCTCGTCGGAACCTACTGCGTCAGATGACCGTTCAGCACGAAACTCCGAGGCCATTGTTCAGATTCGTATTTTTGCTTCTTTTCAGCTGCCGAAGCTCTCTGTGAAAAAATAACTGAATCTTACTTTTCCTCTTCAACGTCTTTAAGCATGAAACTATGTTTAAGTTGCATTTATTATAGTAAAGAAAATTAATAAAAGCAAGTATTTATTTGAATCACTCTAAAAATCTGTCTTCTAATTTTTATTTCAAGATGGATACCCTTTTTACCGATTTTTAAAGTTTACTACTCCTTTACCTTTTCTTTCAGATACTCTACAAATGCTTCGTCTCTTGCTAACCACGCTTGATAATGACGCTTTAGATACATCTCTGCATCCTGGTAACTTGCAAAGACTTTGTCCATTTTCTTATCATTCCTTTTAATGCACCATTCCTTATCCGCCTGATAAATAAAAAACTGATCCTCATCGTGTGTTTGGTACAGTGTTCCAAACGTAGTTTCTTTTATATTGAAGCGATTTCTCTTTGGATCTTCTCGTAATGGTGGCAACGGAAATGTTTCTTTTACGAATAATTTAAATGCCAACTCATTCATTACGCAGCCGGCAGCTTTCGCGTGACCTCCACCATCAAAACGGCCCGCAACTTGTGAGACGTCCACATGGTCATGTATCGTACGAAACCCCATTCTTCTACCACCGATATTCATGATTGCAATATAATCCAAATGAGGATACTCTTTTCCAAGCTCGTTCCCTAACTCAGAATGATAAGATTCAGCAAATACAACGCCTGCATATAAGTCATCTATTTTTTTCTGTACCAATTCACGACGTTTCCTGCGTATATACCTCTCCGTTTTATCTTCTTCCATTGCAAGAATTCTCTCTTCAAAATCATTAAATTGAAATGATTCATCGGATTCAAGACGCTCTAACATCGTCTCCTCAAATTCATCAATCGATATTAAGAAAAATAAGGCATTCAGTTTCTTCGCTTTTTGATTATCATTTTGCTCCCATTCCCATGTATCATACTGCCTGACGAGTTCTACAAATTCAGCAATCGCCCCTGTCGGTTGCAGTAACCCCCTGGAGATTAGGTATTCATAAAATAAGGAAGTTGCTGAGGTCAAGTTCCCTCTTCATCTTCTACAACGACATAACCCCAATCATATTCATTATAATGTAATGCTGTTTTATGATGATCGATTAATTGGAGCCTCCCCCCTGCCTGATAATACTCATTAAGCCGTTTTTCATTTTCTTCATTTACAGATAGATCAGTAATGAATAGATGCGTATCCTTGTCATTTTCTAAAAACCATTCTACTTCACGATTTAGTGATCCAACAGAATTATAACGTACGATAACTTGATCACGAAAAGCAAGTTTAGCCAAAATACCACATCCAACCCCATCTAAATCATTATGCGATAATAACTTATACATATCTTCTTGGTGGCACCTCCTGATGATAAGCCTGATATATATAGACTAACCAGTGGGAAAAGGTTTATCCTTAGATTTTCAGCTAAAGCATTACTGAGAGAGTTCAAGATAATATTAATCAATGCCTCAATTAGAAGGTTTCTTTGCTTATTTTATAGAAATATATAAAGATGGATAAATAGTGGATCAAGGAAGGGGACATGAAGTGGATACTTTTTTTATTGAATCGTTCATAAATATCTTAGTGTTTATACTTATCATATATTTGATTTCTAGAGTAGCTCATTTCTTTAGCAACACCAAAGCCAAAATCAATGAAATTGATAAAAAGTTAGATAAGTTAAAGGATATAATTGAAAGCAAAAATTAAAGGAACGTGATTCACGTTCCTTTAGTAGTATCTAAATTTCTAATATTATTGGAACAATCATTGGCTCTTTCTTCGTACGTTCTTTGACATATTTGGCGATAGACCTTTTTATTTGTTTTTTCATCGCATTCCTTGAATTTCGATTAGCTTGTTGAAGTTCATGGATGGTTTGTAATGCAATTTGCTTCATGCTTTTCCTAAGTTCAGCAAAATTTTGATCTAGGAAACCACGGGAAATGAACTCGGGTTCTCCAAGTATCTTTTCTTCCTGAATATTTATCGGGATAATAATCATCAGCAATCCATCTTCTGATATTTTCCTGCGATCACGTAATACAAATTCCATTTCTCCAACATCGCCACCGTCTACATACGTGTTTCCACTAGGAAGTGTTCTCGTGCTACGTGCGATGGTCTGTTCAATATCTACAACGTCCCCATTTTTTAAAATAAATATATTTTCTCGTTCTACATCTACGGATTCCGCGAGTAGTTGGTGATGATGCAACATGCGATATTCACCATGAATCGGGATGAAATATTTCGGTTTCATAAGTGTAAGCATGAGCCTCAAGTCTTCTTGATATCCATGACCGGATACATGCATCCCCGAGCTGCTTCCAGAGCCGTAAATGACATGAGCACCAAGCTGGTATAGATTATCGACAATACGAGTTACATTCCTTTCATTGCCAGGAATCGGACCAGCTGCAAGAATAATCGTATCTTCAGGTAATACCTCCACATCACGGAAATTCCCTGTAGACAACCGACTAAGTGCTGCCATGGGTTCCCCTTGACTTCCGGTACATAAAATAGCCACTTTCTCTGGAGGAAATTCATCCATATCACGGGCATCAATCAACATAGACTTGGGTACGATTAAGTGTCCTTTATTCATTGCAATTTTTACAACATTCACCATCGAGCGACCAAGCAAGACCAGTTTCCGCTGATATTTTTCACATGCAGCAACTACTTGTTGAATACGACTGACGTTGGATGCAAAAGTAGATACAAAGATCTTTCGTTTTGATTTTTGAAAAACCGCATCCAGATTCTCCCCTACCATTTTCTCTGACGGAGTATATCCTGGACGTTCAGCATTTGTGCTTTCTGATAAAAGGAGAAGTACTCCTTTATTTCCGATTTCAGCCATTTTATGAATATCAGGACGTTCATTGTTTGCAGGAGTCAAATCGAACTTGAAGTCTCCAGTATGTACAATCGTCCCTTGCGGAGTATTGAATACGATACCTAAGCAATCAGGTATACTGTGATTTACTTTAAAAAAGCCAATTTGCATATTGCCGATTTGTATAACAGACTCTGAATGAATCTCTATAAGGTCGCTTTCGCGTAGAATCCGATGCTCTTTTAGTTTCAGTTCTATCAATCCCAATGTAAAGCGTGTGGCATATACCGGCACATTAACATTTTTTAAGAAATAAGGGATGCCCCCGATATGATCTTCATGGCCATGCGTGACAATTAATGCACGTACCCGATGCTTGTTTTCCACGAGATACGTAATATCAGGTATAATTAGATCGATTCCTAAGAGACTTTCATCTGGAAACTTGTTTCCACAGTCAATTACTACAATGTCCTCTCCACACTCGATTACATACATATTTTTTCCAACTTCATGTAAGCCGCCAAGGGCAAATATGGACAATGCGTCTTCTCTTGTTTGCAATATGATACCCTCCTACTGTTCTAGCTTCGTTTTTCATACATTCTGTATTTAACGAGATGTAAAGGAAATTATTTGTAAAAATGAGGTTTCTTTAGTATACCCTTGTGAATCATTTTTAATATATGAAGTATGTGTATTTACAGGAATCGTAGGATAGGTGTAGAATTTGCCAAATGAGGGGATTGTGTATAATTATCAATCATAAATTATTTCAACAGTCTTAAGGAATGACGTAAATGCAGAGCTACGTTTTTTTCCACAAAAAAACTCCCCTAGATAGATATCTTTTCTATCTAGGGGAGTTTTAGGNCTCTTGCAGAGACAAAGTCTCAACTACCATCGGCGCTGGAAAGCTTAACTGCTGTGTTCGGTATGGGAACAGGTGTGACCTTTCCGCCATCATTACCAGGCCTACAGGATGTAGGTCGTTCGGTGTTGTTCACAAGACGTGAACGTTTTTAACCGAACATCCTTTATAGCTTATACCTTAAAAACTAAATAAGAGTAATGGAACGACATCAAAATAGAATTTAGTTAAGTCCTCGATCGATTAGTATTTGTCAGCTCCACATGTCACCATGCTT
>NZ_JBHUDE010000014.1:0-3290 GCF_042678205.1 Oceanobacillus luteolus | reverse complement strand
TTATCTAGGAATATCCCAGAGCGTCCAAGTCATTTGACATATCAACAGGGTGAATTACAAGGAAATAATAGGCGGAAAATGTAGGCCTAAACATAATATACGAGGAGGAGTTTGTTATGAAAAAGAAATTTTATGATGTAACAGCACCGATTTATGAAGGAATGCCAGTTTATAAAAATAAGCCGGAAAAGCAGCCGGAATTTAATACCGTGACGAACGCACACGTTACCGAAACTCGCATCTCGATGGATTTACATACCGGGACTCATGTCGACTCCCCACTGCATATGATCAATGATGGTGACACGATGGAATCAATCGCGATTGAAGATTTGGTCGGTAAAGTGAAGTTATTTGATTTAACACACGTGGAAGACCGAATTACTGTCGAGGACATTAAAGATCTTCCGATTGAAAAAAATGATTTCATTCTATTTAAAACGCGAAATTCTTCCGTGGATGAATTTGATTTTGAATTTGTCTTTGTGGCAGAAGATGCAGCAAGTCACCTTGCAGAAATTGGAATTAAAGGTGTTGCAGTAGATGCGTTGGGAATTGAACGGGCGCAACCTGGACACCCGACACATCGGACATTGTTTGAGAACCAAGTTATCGTCATCGAGGGCTTGCGCTTGAAGGAAGTACCTCAGGGTGAGTACTTTATGGTAGCCGCTCCATTGAAAATCATCGGTACGGACGCTGCTCCAGCGCGCGTGTTGTTGTTTGAATTGGACAATGATACGGATGGTAAAGCGTTCCACTGGGATACAGGGTCAGTTGATCTATCCGAACAATAAGCGAAACCAAATAAATAATGGGTCATGCAGAATGTTTCTGTATGACCCTTTTTTATGGATGTTATAGCAGTTTACTATCCATTCATCTAAGTATTAATTGCTCTTAGGCTGTTCGTCACTATCCGGAACAAAGATTTCAACGTCCGTATTGATCTTGATTTCACTTTCATCATTTGTAACAGAACCGAATGCTGAATTACCGACGATTAGAAGGCCAACTCCAATAGTTAATAGACTTTTTTTCATAATAAAATCTCTCCCTTTAATTAATTATTTTTTAATAAACATCAATATTGTTGCTCTCTATAGCCAATTTATAATAAGCAGCAGCTTTCTTATATCCCCCCTTTTCCTGATAATACTCCCCTAAAAATTTAAAATATCGCTGCTGATAATTGGTGTTAAAGTGTCTTCGATTTAAAGTAGGTAAAAATTCGTCTTTCAAATACGTTTCCCATTTACTTTCTTCCTCATTGATGAAGAGATAGAGGAACCAAAACTCCTTCATAGGAACATTATCGGTCGGCAGTCCCTTTGCAGTTTCCAAATGACTATTAAGATATTCTTGACACTCTTCCAATAACCCTTCTTGATAACATACATAAATCAATAAAGATAAAGATTGGAAATAACTGATGC
Source organism: Oceanobacillus luteolus (assembly GCF_042678205.1). NCBI lineage: Bacteria > Bacillati > Bacillota > Bacilli > Caryophanales > Bacillaceae > Oceanobacillus > Oceanobacillus luteolus. Next base: position 1,854 of record NZ_JBHUDE010000014.1, on the reverse strand, counting down.
TTTCTTTCTCCTTATAAGACATAGCCATTTTTAAATGGGACATCGCATTATTTCTATCTCTTTTGCGCAAGTACATATTCGCGATATTGTGCTCCACTACACCCAAATGATAAGTATCATTGAGTTCTTTGGCTAAGCTTTTAGCCTTTTGAAATTCACATAAACCCGACATGATATCACCAAGTCTGCTATAACAAATTCCTAATTGCACATGAAGTTTCAGACATTGTTCTCTCTTGTAATTATTCTGAAATATTCGTAAAGACTCTTGTCCATATGAGAAACTTAATGTTTCCCTTTGATTTACATACAAAATTAAGGAATAGAGAAAATACATATCTGCTTTTTCCAATTCATTAAGATGAGCTTGAGAATACTCCAGTAAGGCCTTGTCCAAATACTCTTTCGCTTTATCGGACTCCTGGTTGACCCAATAATAATTTCCGACATGCTTAAAATAATAGAATCGATTTCTCGCTGATAGACTATCATAATATTCTTCTAAAAATCGAATGGAATAGGCTGCATCTTCATAGCATTTCAGGATAATACATGCCCTGATCCTCTTCACATGATATTCTGTCTGAAGTTTTATGTTTGTGATTGGATGGATCATTTTCTGTAATTCTTCATATATCTCTTTGCAACCTTCAATATCATTATTTAATAAGGGTTCCTCCCAGAGTGCCAATAAATCACTAATTCTCTTATCATTCGATAAAATTTTGTAATAATCCACCCCCAGTCTATTAAATAGTAAAGCAAGAGTTTCTTCATCTACGGTTGTTTTATTGTTCTCGATTCGTGATAAATAGGAGGTCGAAACTATTGCTTCTGCTACTTCCTCCTGGGTTTTGTTTTTTTCTTTCCGATAGAATTTCAAAACTCTTCCTATGTCCATTATACATCCCTCTCTTTAGAAAAAAATTGCGAAATTCTATTGATTTTCCCTCGAAAATCAGCGTTTTTCTGTAAAAATTGCGAAATACAAAAATTGTTAATTTAATGATAGCATGAAATTGTAAGTTAATTGTAATAAATTTGTATGATTTATACGAATTTTAACATTTTTGTTAATTAAAGGAGGTGAAATAGTGGCTACATTTTTAAGAATAGTCGCTCAATTAGGGACGAAAGCTGCAAAATGGGCTTGGGATAATAGAGGAAGAGTTCTAGATTGGATTGCAGCAGGAATGGCTATTGAGTGGGTCATCAACAAAATCAATAGTATTGTCAACTAACTTTCGAAGATGAAAAGGAGGTAAAAAAACATGGCAGTATTTCTAAGAATTGTAGCTCAATTAAGTACAAGAGCTGCACAGTGGGCTTGGGCCAACAGACAAGCAATCCTGGAGATGATCTATAAAGGAGTAGGTATCTCCGCCATCATTGACTATATCAACTCAAGAGTATAACTTACTCAAACAAATCAATATCAACAATAGATTTGTACTTACTTTAAAGGAGGTGAAATAAATGGTAACTTTCCTACGAATCGTAGCGCAATTAGGTACACGAGCTGCACAATGGGCTTGGGCTAACAAAGGAAAAANTCTTTCAACATATAGGGAGGTGAAATGAATGGTAACTTTCTTAAGAATCGTAGCGCAATTGGGGACAAGAGCTGCACAATGGGCTTGGGCTAACAAAGGAAAGATCTTGGACATGATCTTGAAAGGGTTTGGAATCCAATACATCATCGATTACATCAATTCGCAAGTTTGATTGTAGAACATAGAGAGGTAGTTTTCTTTCAACATATAGGGAGGTGAAATGAATGGTAACTTTCTTAAGAATCGTAGCGCAATTGGGGACAAGAGCTGCACAATGGGCTTGGGCTAACAAAGGAAAGAT
>NZ_JBHUDE010000013.1:0-6190 GCF_042678205.1 Oceanobacillus luteolus | reverse complement strand
TACGAACCAAAGCAAAATTGGCTGGATTAAGTCCGATAGAATACCGAACTCAATCCAGCCAATCAGCTGCATAATAAAAACTCTAACTTTTAGGGGTCGCCACCATAATCGTCTTTTTTAGTCTGACTTTTGTTTCTAATCTAATTTATCTAGGACATCAATAATGACATCGGAGATTATCTCAGCACCTCTATATTCTTCCTCTAAAGTATTTTCAAAACCACCAATTTCAATTAACAATGAATTTCGAAATAAATCTTGATTGTAGCTACCTCTATTTGAACCTTGTGATATTGTAATTCCTCTTGATACACCTGGATAATTATCCTCTAATGTCTCGTGAAGTAGTTCAGCTACTTTAAAATTCTCTTCGTAATTACTATTATTCTGATAAATGACAAAAGAAATTCTTGGTACCTCAGTCCCACCAAAATTGGTTGTAGTAAAACTTCTGTCCAAAGAATCTCTGTGGATATCTAATACTAATTTTATACTCTCGTGTTCATCTAAAACATTTTTTACTATTTCACCAGAAATTAAATACGAATCCTCGTATTCTAACCCTCTATTTTCAAGTTGCTGCACAATATCAGTATTATCGTGAAGGACATTAATCCCTTGCATTTCTAATATGTCAGCAATTCTTTTTCCAACCATCGTAATGTTTTTCTCTTTATCGAATGCTTTATTTGTATCATCTGTATCAAGAAGAGGCATAAAGGACTCTGTATTGTGGGTATGGTATATAAAAACGGTTGGTTCTGAACTATTTATAGTGGGATGTACACTATTATTTTGATTTACTGTTGATAACAATGTTTGAAAAGAACTGGTTACATATTCTGTTCCATTGAAAAATGACAACCATATAATTAAAGTTAGCGTCAGTGCTGTTGCGAGTGTATATTTAATCTTCTCTTTGAATCGGTATAGTTTATTACTTCTATTTGCCTTTGTAATTAATATTCGCTTTGTTTCTCTAACAAATTCAGGTCTAGGTTCCAACTCAAAAGAATTCTTTACTTTGTCTAATAGCTCTTTATCCGTTTGCATTTTGGAAAACCTCCCTTGACGGTATTAGTTTCCGTCTAAGTATTTTTAATGCACGATGATAATCTACCTTCACCTTAGATTCCTTACAACCTAGTATTTCTGCTGTTTCTCTAATGGAGAATTCATTAATTCCCCTAAGTATAACAACAGCTCTATAGTGGGGTTTTAAGGATATGATAGCTGCCCTTATTAGTTCCTTGTTTTCCTTCTCGTCTACTACTTGGGGTACAGTCAGGAAAATGCGGATTTACAACGCTAAGCCCATTTCCCCGACTATTCCCCCAGTTTTAACAACGTTAAGAAAGTTTCAAGGGTCTTAAAGAATCTAACGAGACCATTTTCTCCGAATTAAAATGGTATTCTCCAAGTAAATTAATATGTACCCAACCTAGAGGTGACATATGGTGCAATAATTCTTCATTAAAACTACCTGACCGTTTTTGATATTCAACTGCCTTTGTTAGATGTAAAGTATTCCAGATACTGATGGCATTAATGATTATATATTTAAGGCACTGGCCCTTTGCAATTGATGCTGTATGGTTCGTTCCCTAAGCTCGCCTTGTTTTCCGAAGAAAATAGCTCTTGCCAGTCCATTCATGGCTTCTCCTTTATTCAATCCTTTTTGTATTTTTCTTCTTAATGATTCATCCGAAATATAATTCAAAATAAAGATCGTTTTTTCTATTCGGCCCATCTCACGTAAGGCTGTAGCCAAGCTGTCTTGTCTTGAATAAGAACCTAATTTCCCCATAATAAGGGATGCTGAAACTGTTCCTTCCCTTATAGAATGAGCTAATCGCAAAAATTCGGACCGAAAAAAGAAAAAGTGATTTTATTGGAAATCCTCCTTTGAAATTGAATATGTAAGAAATGAATAAAACCATTAGCCATCAAGGGAACCAAAACCATGTTTATAGGGGATTATAATTAACATAATCATGTTTATAGACACTGAAAAAAGGATCTTCCAGTAAGAAGATCCTTTTTTTTGCTGCTAAAAGTTTTAGTTTTTAAAAATATTCGAATCTTTTCCTCAACGACTATAAACGCTTTCACATGTTCCAGGCGCTGGTTCATAAAAACAATGTTGTTTAAATTGACCACTAAAAGGTTGGTCATACCATGTTGGAGGACACGGACCATATGGATTAAAGTACCAAAGAGCATATTTCGCTGGGTAATCTCTCCAATATTCCAAATTCTTTCTTGCTAATCTTCTTTCAGATTCTCTTGCTCGTTGATAAAACATATTGCCTTTTTGCACAGCTTCAAAGGAGTAATTTCCCCCTTGTACTTGAAAAATAACATCTTCAATGGTCCTTACATCCATGAAATCCGCACAATCAGCTACAGCACGGTTTACAATCACGTTTCCAACATATAGCATCCCCTGTACTCCTTCACCTTCAGCCTCTGCTCTCATCATCCTTGCCATTAAATCAACGTCTGCATCTCGGTAAGCGACTCTTGCCATTTTTCCACCTCCAAAATACAGTATGAAAAAAAGCAACATTCATGTCTCTTTTTTACAATTTGTTAGGATAAGAGCACATCAATTTTCTTGGTGAATATAAACTTTAGTCTTCATCAATCAGGCGCTTTAATGAAGTAACTAAAGCCTAATTTTTCACTTATAACACCGAGAAATTAGACTTTTTATATTTTGATTTCCTTAACGTTGTAAATCCGCACTTTCCTGACGCTACCCCTACTTGTGCGGGATTGTTGCTCTCTTCGAGGATTTGATTAAAAAAGCTATCTTTGAATATAGAAGTAAATTTTTTTCTTCTGAGGTGATCAATAGCTGTATGCTTTGCTATAGAAAGAATCCAAGTTGATAATTTTGATTGGTGATTAAAATTAGAACTATGTTTCAAAACCCTAATAAAAACTTCTTGAGTTAAATCTTCAGCTTCGTTGCGATTACCAACAAAACAAATCAAGAATTTATACACGTCCAAATAATGCCTCTGATAAATTAGTTCAATATCTCCATTTATCTCAGTTGATTTAGCCAAGTTTAATCCCTCCTTTTTTGCTATTCACCTATTAATCGAATGAGCATTAGAAAAGGTTACAAATATTTATTCATTAATAAAAATTTATTTATATAATATTACGAATTGAATTATAATTATATAGTAATGTGGAGTGGAGGGGAATGGTGGATTTTTACTCCTTAACAAATGGGTGCAATAGTTCAACAAGGATTTAGGCTAAGAAGAAATAGAACCCTTTAACAGGGTTCTATTTGTCTCCTGGAGAAAATCCAATGGGACAATCTTATACTGTGTTAAATTTCTTTTATTCTCATTAGAAGTACTTTTTTGTTTGAACGTATGGAACTCATACCTTTTGATTTATAAATTAAAAGGTATGAGTCTGCGATTCGGAAGCCTTTAGTATGCTGAACCACTAACACAAAAAGGCACTGTATTAATTTTCTCTTTTGACTCCTGCTAAATACTTCAGCTTTTTGATTTCCAAGTTCATAAGGACTAACAGCAAATAGTTAGGCTTTTAAGAAATCCACAAAATGAATTCGATTTTAGATTCCTGCTTTTTTGATGTTCGGGTTGGAAAATAAGTGTATGGTATTTGTTCTTGGCCTTTTAACCACTCTACGGAAATTCATTAGAGAGTCGTTTTTCACTCATAAGATCACTGACAGTACCTAGCTGATAACCTTTTGCTTTTATATTCGTTATCATTGCCCCTAGGCCCTCAGCAACTGGTTTTGTCGGATGCATAAGAACCATAGAACCTTTTTCAACCTTTGCTACAACACGACTAACCATTTCGGAAGGTGCTGGTTTTTTCCAATCCACCGTATCAACCGTCCATAGAATCGTTTTCATATTTAGTTGATTTGCAACAGAAACTGTTTCCATATTAAAACTTCCACTCGGAGGTGCAAACCACTTCGGTTTTATGCCAAGGGTTGATTCAATAACTTCATTTGTCTTTGTTAATTCATTCATTGTTTCAGCTTTGGAACGCTGGCTTAGGTCGGGGTGGCTATAGGCATGATTACCAATTTCATGCCCCTCCATATGAATCATCATAGCAAGGTCGGGGTTCTTTTTGGTCCAACTACCATCAAAGAAAAAGGTTGCTTTAACTTGATGTTCATTTAATACTTCGAGAATTTTGGGGATGTATTCATTACCCCAGGCTACATTGATCAACAGGGACACCATAGATTTTTGGGGATTACCCCTATAGATTGGTTCAGGTTCCAGGTCATCCAAATGGATACTTGGCGATACCTCCTTATAAACAATTTTGCTTGCATCAAAACGACCATCCTTCTCCATATTTTTATAACTTTCATTAACATCTACACGTAACCCATTGTAACCGGGTATTGCTTTCCAAATCTTATCCACTTTTGCGTCAATCGGATCTATTTTATGTTTTTCATCGTAGGACTCAATCTTTTGGTAAAGATTATCCTTATCGGTCCCCGGGGATGCCAGAATTGCGGATGGATTGGCAAATCCCCCCAAGATTAACACCGAGGTAACCGCAAATATTGTTAGGTAAATGGTATTTTTCCTTCTCATCTTTTCCACTCCTGCAAATTGATAAAATCCCCAATTGAAATTCAGGACGGTGTGGCTTGAATTGTTAATACAATTGGCTTAACTCCATTGGGGATTCTTTTATTGGTATGTTTCCCATCTTACAATATTCAATGTATTACCTTATTACCTCTGCCTCCTTAAAGACTGGGGAACAACTTTCCCTAATGGAGTCTTCTTCATAAATTTAGGTTGTTAGACTATACCAGGGAAAATTTAAAAGGTATTTCAAAAAGCAGTAAAAAAGATGAGGAACTAGCTTTGAAAAAATTAGAAGATGTGATGAGAATATCATTTCGGATCATGCGGCAAGAAATAATTAATCCTTAGAAATAGAAAGTAATTGAACATTTTATAGCATTGCATGAGATTACTCTGCAATGATTTTTTTCTATTATTAATTAATACATATATACATATATACATATTTACAGATTACTGTAATCCTGTAGGGCCACACAATCCTGTTCAATGGAATTTTTTTTTTAATACACAGTGCATACTTATTTCATAGAAATTAACTAACTGATCTGTAAACTTTGTGAAGACATGTACTTAAACAAAAGGAACAGGATAGTTGAAGAAGGAAGTTGCAAGATTAACTTTATTTATAAATAGATAGTCATAGGTGAAAATTTTTAGAATCCATTTTACTCCGCTTTTTTCAAAATAGTTCTTCTTATTTACCGTAAAACACGATTTTAAATCAAACTTTATTTCAAAGTGAGACATGGTTCCTTACTTGCTTTCCCTATCTAAAACGAGTATTACAATTGAAGAAGTGTTGGAGTTGTTAAGAAAATAAAGAAAAATTGTAGTTACACTTATNCAAAAGAACAGGTGGATAGTATTTTAGGAGTTGATGTAAAAGTGCGATATCGTACCCAAAAGAATGAATTTCAGGATTTAAATAAGCAATTTTTAAAACCTATTATACATAGGGAAATCTACGGTGAAAAAATATATGTACCCCTCAACCTTTGGGATAGATAAAATAATGCGAGTAGAATATATAATTGAATGAATTTCATAATTCTTAGTCCATGTCTCCCAACGGTTTTGAGAGTTAAAAAAAGAAGCACCTCCCCAAATCTTGTATAATGGTAGTTGACTATACAACCATAAAAAGACTGAAGGAGTGCTTCTTATGACCATTATACGACAACCAAGTTTATTTGGCATCCAGGAATTATATGACATGGAGCCTACCCAAAAATATGATGCCATTATTGCAGCGATAGACTTGGATAAAATCTATCATGCAGTAACGAAAAAATCACGACTTGGCGCACCGGAAGAACTAAACTATGCCGCCATGATTATCTCTATTTTCGTTAGATATATTGAGCGTATTCCGATGGTAAAAGATCTTATTCAACGCCTCAAGGATGATATTGCCTTTAAACTAAATTGCGGGTTCCTAGTTTCAGATAGGGTACCTTCTGAATCGTAAACCCGTAATCAAACAACGCATACAAAAATGAAGCACCTCTTGCTAAGATAGAAATATCAATTGAAGGAGGTGCTTTTCTATGCCACATGAAGAACTA